>DASZHU010000281.1:0-4617 GCA_035937605.1 Acidimicrobiales bacterium
GCATCTCGCACGCGGTGGGTGGTGACATCGTGCGGAGCTTCCACGAACGGCTTCCGTACACGCTGACCGCGGCGCAGACTCGGGTGATCGACGAGATCGAGCGCGACCTCGCGTCGATACACCCGATGCACCGGCTGCTGCAGGGCGACGTCGGCGCCGGAAAGACGATCGTCGCGCTGAGCGCGTTGCTCGTCGCGGTCGACGGCGGTCGACAGGGCGCGCTGATGGCGCCGACCGAGGTGCTCGCCGAACAGCACGCGTTGAACCTACGCGCGCTGCTCGACGGCTTCACGCTTCCAGCCGAGAACCTCCTTGGTGAGCGGCCGCTGCAGGTCGATTTGTTGACCGGCCGCACCGGCACGGCCGAGCGCCGCCGGCTCCTCGCCCGACTCGAGAGCGGCGAGACCGACATCCTGATCGGTACCCACGCGCTGATCGAGGAGCACATCGCGTTCAGCGCGCTCGGGGTGGTGGTCGTCGACGAGCAACATCGCTTCGGAGTGGAACAGCGGGCGGCGTTGCGCGAGAAGGGCGCCGGCGGCGCGGTGCCCGATGTGCTCGTGATGACCGCGACGCCGATCCCGCGCACGGCGGCGATGACCGTGTACGGCGACCTCGACGTGTCGGTGCTCGACGAGTTGCCGCCCGGGCGTGAGCTCATCTCGACGCGGTGGGAGCAGGTGCAGCCGGGGGAGCTCACGCTCGGCGAGCTGTCCGTGTGGGCCCACGTACGCGAGGAGGTCGCCGCCGGTCGTCAGGCCTACGTGGTGTGCCCGTTGATCGAGGAGTCGGAGAAGCTCGAGGCGCGATCTGCGGAGGCGACGTACGAAGAGTTGCAGGGCGATGAGCTCACCGGTCTGCGCCTGGCGTTGTTGCACGGACGACTGACATCTTCCGAGAAGGAAGCGGTCATGACTCGGTTTCGTGCCGGCGCGATCGACGTACTCGTGTCCACGACCGTGATCGAGGTCGGCGTCGATGTGCCCAACGCGACCGTGATGGTGATCCTCGACGCCGACCGCTTCGGCATCGCGCAGCTGCACCAGCTCCGTGGCCGCGTGGGCCGCGGCACCGGGCTTAAGTCGTGGTGCTACCTCGTGGGCGCGGGTGCGACCGACGACGCGGAGGAGCGCCTTGCCGCGATGGTGCGGACACAAGACGGGTTCGAGCTGGCCGAGGTCGACCTCGAGATCCGCGGTGAGGGCACGATCATGGGCGAGCGGCAGAAGGGCCGCAACGACCTGAAGCTCGCGTCGCTGCGACGCGACCGCGAATGGGTGGCCAAGGCACGCGACGTTGCGTTCGAGATCGTCGACGCCGATCCCATGCTCGCGGACCACCCCGACCTCCTGGACGAAGTCGAAGCCTTCCTCGACGAAGACGACCGCGAGTTCCTCCTCAAAGGCTGACTCGCGTGCATCGGCACGGCCGCTGGGGGGAGCCGATACACGAACGTTGCGGGTCAGGGGTCGACGACGTCGTCGGGGGAGAGCTCGAGGTACCAGACGTCGTTGCAGTCGCGGCACCGGTAGGCCACGACGTCACCGACCTCCCATCCGAGCTCGGGATCGCCGGTGAGGCGGCCGCACGGCCCTCCGCAGTCGACGCACACGATCGTGTCGGCAACGGGCATCGTCAGGTACCGGGCACCGAGCGCGGTCGGCGCTCGAACTCCGCAACCCCGTCCGCGAAGCCCGCAGCGAAGATCGTTTCCCGTCCGATCCGGTCTTCGTACGCGAGCGCGGTCTCGAGGTCGCGCCCGAGCCCGTGGTACACGCAACGTCGGTCGTTGATTAGTCCGGTCCATGGAAGCGCGGCGAGCTGGTCGGCGAGCTCGACCGCCGCGACCAGCGCGTCGCCGTCGGCTACCACGCGGTTCACGAACCCGATGCGCTCCGCTTCCTCGGTGCCGAACTCGCGGCCGGTGAGAATCAGATCGAGCGCGCGCCCGAGCCCGACGATCTGCGGGAGCCGGTACGTGCCCCCGTCGATCAGCGGCACGCCCCAACGCCGCTCGAGACACCCGAACCGCGCGGAGGTACCGGCGACGCGCAGATCGCACCACGCCGCGAGCTCGATGCCACCGGCAACGCACCACCCTTCGATCGCCGCGATGACCGGCTTCGACAGCTGCAGCCGCGTCGGGCCGAGTGGTCCCGATGGGCGCAGTGCGGGAAGGTCGCGCAGGTTCGCGCCGGCACAGAACGCTGACTCGTCGCCAGTGAGCACCGCCACCCTCGCGGTGTCGTCGGCTTCGAACGCGACGAACTCGTCGTGCAGACGGGCCGCCGTGACGGAGTTGACCGCGTTGCGGGCCTGCGGCTGGTCGATGCGGACGACCCGCACGGCGGGATCCTGGTCGCTCATGCTCAGCGACGTTACGTACCGCCGTACTGTCCTGCGATGCGAGTCGTGGCCGGGACGGCGGGAGGGCGGCACCTGCAGGCCCCGTCGGGACACACCACCCGACCCACCAGCGACCGCGTTCGGGAGGCGACCTTCAACGCGCTCGGCTCGCTGGGCGTCGTCGATGGTGCCGAGCTGGTCGACCTCTTCGCGGGTTCGGGAGCGATGGGCATCGAAGCGCTGTCGCGGGGCGGGGCGCACGCCACGTTCGTCGACAGCGACCGCCGCGCGCGGCGGGCGATCGAGACCAACCTCCAATCGACGGGGCTCGATGATCGTGCCGTCGTCGTCGGCGACGACGTGCTCGCCTTCCTGCGCATGACGGAGCGGCGCTTCGATCTCGCGCTGCTCGATCCGCCGTACGCGTTCGACGGTTGGGCCGAGGTGTTGGCCGCGCTCACCGCCGATGTGGCCGTACTCGAGAGTGATCGCCCCATCGAGCCGGGCGGACGTTGGTCGGTCGTGAGGTCGCGTCCATATGGCACTACCGTTGTCACCATCTGCCGCCGCAATCTCGCTGACCCGCAGGAGATCACCACGTGACGACCGTGCTCTATCCGGGCTCGTTCGACCCCTTCCACAACGGACATCGTGAGCTTGTCGAGACCGCGTCGTTCCTGTTCGACGAGGTCATCATCGCGGCGATGCGCAACCCGCAGAAGGGTGAGCCCCTCTTCTCGCTCGAGGAGCGCGAACTGATGCTCGCGGAATCGCTCGCCCACCTCGAGAACATCCGCGTGATGCACTTCGCCAAGCTCGTCGTTGATGTGGCGAAGGAGGTCGGCGCCGACTTCATCATCAAGGGTCTGCGGGCCATCTCCGACTTCGAGAACGAGATGGCGCAGGCTCAGATGAACCTCAACGTGTCCGGCGTGCACACGGTCTTCATTCCGTCGACGTCGGCGAATGCCGCGATCGCGTCGAAGTACATCCGTGACATCGCGAGGTTCGGCGGCGACGTGTCGTCGATGGTGCCGCCTTCGGTGGCGAAGCGCATCCGCAAGAAGTTCGGCAAGCCATGACGATGTACGACAACGAGAGCGAACGCATCTCCGAGGCCACGCCGGCCGGAAGCACGGTTCCGGGTGCATCGAGCTCCGCCGGTCACAGCTATCAGCATCCCGAGAGCGAGGCGCTGCTCCGCCGCGTGAGCGAGATGATCGCCGGCGCGCGGCCGATGCCGCTCTCGTCCTCGGTGATGATCAACAAGGACGAGGTGCTCGAGCTTCTCGACGAGGCGCTCGAGCGTCTCCCGGATGAGCTGCGCGCCGCGCGTTGGCTGCTGAAAGAGCGCGAGGAGTTCCTCGCCAAAACCAGGCGAGACGCGGACGACATCCTCGACGCAGCTCGCGCCCGCGCCGAACGGATGGTGCAGCGCACCGAGGTCGTCAAGGCTGCCGAGCTGCGCGCCCGCCAGACCGTCGATGCCGCCGACGAGGAGGCCCGGCGCCTGCGGCTCGAGTGCGAGGACTACTGCGATCAGAAGCTCGCCAGCTTCGAGATCGTGCTCGAGCGCACGTTGAAGACGGTCGCGGCCGGGCGCACCAAGTTGCAGGGCAACCCGCTGAGCGGGGAGGCCCCCGTCGTCCCCGAGGAAGACGACGAGTCGACGCAGGCCTTCTTCGACCAAGACCAGAGTTGACCTCGGGCCCGTTCGTCATCGGGGTCGCCGAACAGCTGCGACACCCGGGAACCCAGCGCCGGCTCTCGATCGGCGGGGTGATCGAGGGGCTGGAGACGAGCGCCGCCTCGGTGCCCGGCGGGGCGGACATCGACGGCGCGTTCACCGTCGAGGCGATGAGCGACCACGCGGTGACGGTGAAGGGCTCCGTACGGGCGCCGTGGGTGGGCGAGTGCCGTCGCTGCCTGCGATCCGTCGACGGTGTTCTCACCGCGACGGTCGAGGAGGTCTTCGAATCGCGACCGATCGACGGTGAGACGTACCCCCTCGACGGCGATCGCGTGGACCTCGAGCCGCTCGTACGCGACGCCGTCCTCCTCTCGCTTCCGTTGGCGCCGCTGTGCGACGAAGCGTGCAGTGGGCCCGAGCCGGAGGCGCATCCGATCGGCACGACAGCCGAATCGGCCGTCGACCCGCGCTGGTCCGCCCTCGGCGACCTGAAGTTCGAGTGAGTCGACCGCAGCCGGGCTCGCTCCTGGCGCGCTGGCCCTGTACCCTCTCCCGTTCGCTATGGCCGTTCCCAAGAAGAA
>DASZHU010000282.1:0-3176 GCA_035937605.1 Acidimicrobiales bacterium
CGCTGCTGCTCACCGGCCCGCTGCTGCTCGTGAACCTGTACCAGTATCCGGGCGGTACCGCCGAGATCCTGTTCGAGCGGCGCGACAAGTTCCTGCGCTGGGTGGCGCGTCGCCACGACATCCTGGTGCCGTCGTTGATCGCCGATCGGCGCGTCGAGGACGAGAACCTCTCCGGCGAGCTGATCACCGAGGCCGAGCGCCACGTGGAGGAGGTCGCCGCGATCGGCAGCGATGCCGCGGTGGTGTGCCCGATCTGTGGGACGCGCTTGTCGTTGGTTGAGGCGGCCGAGCACGAGCACCTCAAGGTCGGGAGCCCGGCGTGAAGACCTTCCTGCGGCGGCCGGCCGACGAGACGACCGCACCCCCCGCGGACGGGCCGGTGCTCGTGTGCCGAGGGGTCGACGTCGCGTACGACAAGGTACAGGTGCTGTTCGGCGTCGACCTCGAGGTAGAGCGCAACGAGATCGTCGCGCTGCTCGGTACGAACGGCGCGGGCAAGTCGACCTTGCTGAAGGCCATCTCCGGTTTGGTGGACCCGGCTGCGGGTGAGATCTGGTTCGACGGTGAGGACATCACGCACGCCGACGCGGTGACCACCTCGAAGCTCGGCATCATCCAGGTGCCCGGCGGCAAGGCGGTGTTCCCCACGCTGACCGTGGCCGAGCACTTCAAGGCCAGCACGTGGCTGTACCAACGCGACGATCCGAGCGAGGTGCAGGCTCGTATCGACCAGGTGCTCGAGCTGTTCCCGCGCGTGAAGGAGCGCTGGAGCCAGATGGCGGGCAACCTGTCTGGCGGCGAGCAACAGCAGCTCGCGCTGGGCATGGCCTTCGTCGCCAAGCCGCGGTTGCTGATCATCGACGAGCTGTCACTCGGCCTCGCGCCCACGATCGTCGAGCAGCTCCTGGGAATCGTTCGCCAGATCCACGAGCAGGGCTGCACCATCGTGCTCGTCGAGCAGTCGGTGAACGTCGCGCTCACCGTCGCGAGCCGCGCGTATTTCATGGAGAAGGGCGAGGTGCGGTTCTCGGGTCCGACCGGCGAGCTGCTCGAGCGCGGCGACATCCTGCGCTCGGTCTTCCTGCAAGGCGCGGCATCGGCTCGTGATGGAGCCGCCCCGTCGACCACAGGAGAAGCCGCGAAGCACGAGCGCGGCTCGCAGCCCGTGGTGCTCGAGGTGAGCGGTATCTGCAAGCGCTTCGGCGGGATCACCGCGGTCGACGACGTGAGCCTCACGCTCGAGCGGGGCCAGATCATCGGCCTCATCGGACCGAACGGTGCCGGCAAGACGACGATCTTCGACATCCTCTCGGGCCTGCTGCCCGTCGACCGTGGACGCATCCGTCTCGGCGGGGTCGACATCACCGCGTGGGGACCCGACCGGCGCGCCGCGCTCGGGCTCGGGCGCTCCTTCCAGGACGCTCGCATCTTCCCGACCTTGACGGTGGCGGAGAACATCGCAATCGGGCTCGAGCGACACCTCAACGATCGCGATCACCTCGCCGCGCTCCTCAACCTCCCGGCGGTGCAGCAGCAGGAAGCCGATGTCGCGTTCACCGTCGACGACCTCATCGAGCTGATGTCGCTCGGTGCGTTCCGTGACAAGTTCGTGGCCGAGCTCTCGACCGGCAGCCGACGAATCGTCGACCTTGCGATGGCGATCGCGCACGATCCAACCGTTCTGCTGTTGGACGAACCGTCGTCCGGCATCGCGCAGCGCGAGACAGAGGCCCTCGGCCCGCTGCTGAAGCGCATCCAGCGCGAGGCCGGCTGCGCCCTGCTCGTGATCGAGCACGACATGCCGCTCATCAGCTCGATCTCGGACGAGATCATCGCGCTCGACCTCGGTGCCGTCGTGACACAGGGCCCGCCCGATGTCGTGCTGAAGGACCCGCACGTGGTGTCGTCGTACCTCGGCGGCGACCTCTCCGTCATCAACCGCTCCGGTGACACCGGTGACGCGCCCGAGACGAGCGCGAGACGAGTGGCGAAGGTGCGGAGGCGTCAGCCACTGAAGGCGCGACCGTGATCCTGCGGCGTCTCGCCGGCGCCATGTCGATCGCGGTCGGGATGTCGGCGTTGGGTCTAGGACTGTTCGCGTCACCCGTGCAGGCCGAGGCGCCCTCCCAAACCGGATGGTGGTTCCAGCTCCAGACGAAGACGATTCCTGCGCCACTTCCGTCGTTGCCGACCGTCCCCGCCGGTGGCATCTATGTGCAGCAGGGTGCAAGTGGGCCATCGGCCTACGGTGCGGTGCGCTATGCCGTG
Source organism: Acidimicrobiales bacterium (assembly GCA_035937605.1). Lineage (GTDB taxonomy): Bacteria > Actinomycetota > Acidimicrobiia > Acidimicrobiales > JACDCH01 > DASUCS01. The sequence goes on from DASZHU010000282.1 coordinate 2,269, forward strand.
AGCGGTGCGTCCACGGCCACGCTCACGCTGGCGGCCGCGGCTGGCTCGACCACGTCGCTGGGCGCGCCGCTGCAGGCGTGCGCGACGTCGGCGTCGTGGAAGCCGCCGACCGCGGAGCCCGGCAACTGGGAGGATCGGCCCGCGTTCGACAAGCCGTGCACTCCCGGCAAGATCTCGTCGGACGGCAAGGTAGTCGCCTTCTTCCTCGATGCCCCCTACTTCAGGGGCGGCGCGATCGACGTCGCGATCGTGCCCGTCGACGGCGCCCCGCCCTTCGCGATCGCGTTCGACAAGCCTGCGGACGACTCCCTCACGATCGTGCCCGCGGCGGGTCAGTCGTCGGCAACTGCGAACCCGATCGCGCCCGCCGCGGGCAACACGAGCGCGGTCATTCCGTCGGGCGGCCGTTCCCCGTCCGCACCCATCACGCCCGTCGTGAAGCCGGCCACGCCCGCGGCGCCCGCGGCTTCGGCGGCGGCGCCCGACCGATCGAACCTCGCCACGAGCGTGCTGAACGTCGCGGGCCTCGGAGATCCGGATCGCGGCGAGCGCGCGGCCGCACTCGCGGGTGCGTCGGCCATCGTGGTCGGCTGGTGGTTGCTGAGCACCCGGACCGTTCGAGCGCCGGCCCTCTTGGGTGCGCTCGCGGGAGGTGGTGCGAGCGCCGTCGACGCGCCGGCAGGCCCGGCGCGCACGACCTTCCTCGGAGGAGTCGGCCGGTTCGCGAAGGAGCGCGACACCGCCTCGCGCTCGCTGCGTTGAGGGCGCCCTAGTGATCTGAGTTGCTGATCCGCTGGCAGTAGTTGGCGAGGCTGTCGAGGATTTCGTCGGCGGTCTTGTGCCAGACGTAGGGCTTGGGTTCGTCGTTCCAGTTGGTGATCCAGGTGCGGATCGATGCGACGAGGTCT
>DASZHU010000283.1:0-3145 GCA_035937605.1 Acidimicrobiales bacterium
CAGTGCGGTGAGAAGGTGCGGCGTCGACACCGACACGTCGACGCCCCACATCTCGTTGAACATCCAGTCGTTCTTCGGGTTGTTGACACGGGCGACGACACGAGGAACCGCGAACTCCTGCTTCGCCAGCAACGAGATCACGAGGTTGTCCTCGTCGTCGCCCGTGACGGCCGCGACGACATCGGCCTTGTCCACGTCGGCCCGTGCGAGCTCGCTGACCTCGCAGCCGTCCGCGACGAGCCACGGAACCCCCGGTGGCTCGTTGTTCTTCTCCGCCTCCTTCACGCGCGCCGGATCGACCTCGACCAGGAGCACGTCGTGACCTGCGCTGTGGAGCTCGGCGGCGATGAAGGTCCCGACCTTGCCTCCGCCCACCACGACGACCCGCATCAGTGCCCTCCTGCAGGCGCGCCGCCTGCCAGGTGTTCGTCGTACGAGGCGATGTGATCGCCGTTGATGGCGACGTACACGACGTCACCGTCCTGGATGACGAGATCGGAGCGGCTGAGCTGGGCCACACCGAGGCGTTGCAGGGCGACGACGTGGGCCTCGTCGGTGTCGAGCTCGCTCACCCGGTGCCCCGCCCACCTCGTGGCAACGGGTCGCTCGATGAGGCACACCTTCGCGCTCGGGTCGATCCACTCGACCGACGGCGACTCCGGCAAGATGCGCCGCAGCACGCGCTCGATCGTCCACTGCACCGTGGCCACCGTGGGGATGCCGAGGCGCTCGTAGATGGCGGCACGGCGCGGGTCGTAAATACGGGCCACCACGCGGTCGATGCCGTAGGTCTCCTTCGCCACCCGGGCGATCATGATGTTCGAGTTGTCGCCGTTGGTGACCGCGGCGACCGCGGCCGCGTCGTTGATGCCGGCCTCGTCGAGACGATCGCGGTCGAACCCGACACCCACGATCATCTTTCCGGAGAACTCGGGATCGAGACGCTTGAAGGCCGTCTCCTTGCGATCGATGATCGCGACCGTGTGGCCTGCGGCCTCGACCGCCTGCGCCAGCCCGGACCCCACTCGGCCACAGCCGACGACGACGATGTGCACGGCGGCGCATGGTACCGACGCCCCCTGGGTCGGGTGAAAAAGGGGGCGCCGCTACCGCCGGAAACGTGCGCGCACGATCTGTGGGACGACCGCCAGCCCTCTGCGAGGTGTGAAGGCGTCGGACGCGTCGGTCAGACGCGCGTCATCCTCGTCCGTGAGATCGAGATCGGCCGCGGCGACGTTGGCCTCGAGCTGAGCCACGCTCGACGCGCCCGGGATCGCGATCACGTTCGGGCGCCGGATGAGCCACGCGAGCGCGACCTGCGCTGGCGTGGCGTCGTGGGCCTTCGCGACATCCCGCAGCGCGCCGATCAACAGCCCGGCGCGCTCGAGGTTCTCGGGGAGGAACAGCGGGTTCGTCGCACGCACGTCGCGGGGCACGTTGGTCGCGTCGTACTTGGCCCCGAGCAGCCCCTGGGCGAGCGGGCTGTACGCGATGATCACCCGGTCGTTCGCTTGGGCCCACGGCACGAGCTCCCGCTCCGGCTTGCGCACCGCCAGGCTGTACTGCACCTGGTTCGTGAGGATCGTCTCGCCGACGGCGTCCTCGAGTCGGCGCCAACCCCCGAGCGAGTAGTTGCTGACACCGAGCTGTCGAACGACGTTGTCGCGCTTCAAGCGACGCAAGCCGTCCGCGAGCGTGGACGACGGAACAACGGGGTTCGGCCAGTGCACCTGGTACAGGTCCATCGTCCCGATGCCGAGGCGATGGGCAGACTTGCGCCCGCGCGACTCGATGAACGAGCCACCGATCGGCGGCACAATCGGGAGGAGCTTCGACGCGACGAACGCCTCCTCGCGACGACCGTCGATGGCCCTGCCGACGATACGTTCCGACTTGCCGAAGCCATAGACCTCCGCGGTGTCGATCACGTTCACGCCGAGATCGAGCGCACGGTGGACGATGTCGATCGCGGTGGTGTCCGCGTAGTCCTTCCCGTAGGCCCACTCGCGCGAACCGAACTGCCACGTGCCGACACCGATGGCCGACAGGTGCTCGCCTCCAACTTCCACATAGCGCATGTGCCGAGTCTCCCCCATCGCCAATAGGGTCGACACATGCGGGTCGCGGTCACCGGCGCACACGGGTTCATCGGCAGGGCGCTCGTACCGGCACTCGAGCGCGACGGTCACGAGGTCGTGCGGGTCACCCGTGACGCCTCGGGAGAGCTCGACCTGGGTGTGCTGTACGGGTCGGACGCGGTGATCCACCTCGCGGGCGAGGGCGTGGCGTCGAAACGCTGGACGCCGGAGCAGAAGCGCGCGGTGCTCGAGAGCCGGACGCGCGGCACGACGCGGGTGTCGGAGGCGATCGCATCGATGGAGCGCAAGCCCCGCGTCCTGCTGTCGGGGTCGGCAGTCGGGTACTACGGCGATCGCGGCGACGAGGTGCTCACCGAGCAGTCATCGCCCGGCAACGACTTCCTCGCCGAGGTGTGCGTGCAATGGGAAGCGTCGACGGCTGCCGCGCAGGAAGCGGGCATCCGCGTCGCGCACCTCCGCACGGGCATCGTGGTGGGCAAGAGCGGGGGCGCGGTGGCCAAGACGCTGCCGCTGTTCAAGCTCGGGCTCGGCGGACGGATCGGATCGGGCCGCCAGTACTGGAGCTGGATCTCTTTGACCGACGAGATCGGTGCGATCCGGTTCCTCCTCGACCACGACGTGCGCGGGCCGGTGAACCTGACCGGTCCGGCCCCGGTGACGAACGCGGAGTTCACGAAGTCGGTGGGCCGGGCGTTGCATCGCCCGACCATGATCCCGGTGCCGAAGTTCGGTCCCGCCCTGTTGCTCGGCCGCGAGGCCGCCGCCGCCGTGGTCCACGCCAGCCAGCGCGTCGAACCGATCGTGCTCGCCGGTGCCGGTTACCGGTTCGTGCACCCGACGGTCGACGCCGCCACGAGGGCCGAGCTCACCTGAGCCTCCACCACCAATCAGGTCATTTGGGTTGCATGCGGACGCCGCCGTCGACGCGGATGGTCTCCGCGTTCATGTAGCTGTTCGTCACGAGCTCGACCGCGAGCGTGGCGAACTCCTCCGAGGTGCCGAGCCGCGAGGGGAACAGCACATCTCGCTTGAGCTTCTCCTTGAAG
>DASZHU010000284.1:0-2006 GCA_035937605.1 Acidimicrobiales bacterium
TGATCGAAGGTCGGTCTCCGAAGTGCGCGTTCTGGAACCTGTGCCTGTGGAACCAATTCCTCCAGACGTACGACTACCGCTACGAGCCCGTGACCATCAACGGCGGACAGTGCACGTACGAGCCCGACGGCTCCTGGCGGCTCGTGGTCGCGCACGAGGATCCGGGCGTGGCGAACTGGTTGTCGACCGCGGGACATCGCGAGGGACGGCTGTGGTTCCGGTGGTTCCTCGCCGAGTCCGTTCCCCAGCGACCCACCACCCGGGTGGTGAGACGCTCCGACCTCTAGGCAACCGGAGGTGCGCGGCTTGGCCGGAAGTTGCGTTTGCCCGGGCAACGCCAAGCAGTGACCGGGTCCTAGCAGCCCGTGGTTCGGGTGGCGCGGCTACCGGCGTGGATGTAGTGGATGCCGGTGGTGATCGTGAGGACGAGCGCGATCCACAGCGTGCCGTTCGCGATCCAGCGGTGACTCGCGGCGAGCGGCAGTAGCGCGAACCCGACCGCCACTTCCTGCACGACGGTCTTCACCTTGGCCCACTGAGTGGCGGGTACGGCCAACCCCCGCCGGCCCCAGAAGCTGCGGAACCCGCTGATCGTGACCTCACGCACGCCGATCACCATGACCGGCACCCACCAGAACACGCCGGCGATGACGAGCGTGATCATCGCCCCGAGCACGAGCACCTTGTCGGCGAGCGGGTCGAGGAACGCTCCCGATCTCGTCGCTCCCTGCCGCCGAGCGAGGTAGCCGTCGATGCCGTCGGTGATGCAGAGGATGATCCACAGTGCGGTGGCCGGCCACGACGACGGGTGGTCGGTGATGAGCATGAGCAGCGGGATCGCCAGCAGCAGCCGGGTGATCGTCACCGCGTTGGCCGGGGTGGCGAGCGCCGAGGGCCCGAACGACGTGTCGGACAGCGTCACGTCACGCGGCCTCGAGGTCGGGACCGAGGGCACCGGTGACGGTGAGGGTGGCGAACGAGCCGACGGGCAGCGACATCGGCACGGCGACGACGCCGTCGATCTCAGGTGCCTCGCGGTGCGTGCGTCCGGTTCCCGGCTCGTCCACGAGCACTTCGACCTCGGTGCCGACGAGTTCGTCACGTCGAGCGGCGGTGATGCCGTCCTGCAGCTCCCGCAGCTCGGCGAGGCGTTCGTCGACGAGACCAATGGGCACCGCGCCGTCGAGCGTGGCCGCGTAGGTGCCGTCCTCCTCGGAGAACGAGAAGAAGCCGCACCAATCGAGCTGCGCGTCGCTCACGAACTGCAACAGCTGGTCGTGGTCGGCCTCCGTCTCACCCGGGTACCCGACGATGAAGTTGGACCGGAATGCGGCATCGGGCTTGCGCACACGGATCGCATCGATGCGCCGAAGGAACTTCGCGCCGTCACCCCACCGGCGCATGCGGCGCAGCAACGGGCTCGACACGTGTTGCAACGACAGGTCGAAGTAGGGCACGCCGGTCGCGCAGATGGCGTCGATGAGGCCGTCGTTGAGGTCGGAGGGATAGAGGTAGAGGAGCCGCACACGGTCGACACGCGCGGCGACCGCGTCGACGAGCGGAACGATCCGTCGCTCTCCCTCACCCTGGTCCCGGCCGAAGCTCGCGAGATCCTGGGCGACGAGCACGATCTCGCGCGCCTGGAGGTCGTCGACCTCGACGAGGATGTCGTCGATCGTCCGCGACCGCTGCTTGCCGCGGAAGCTCGGGATCGCGCAGAACCCGCAGGCGCGGTCGCATCCCTCCGCGATCTTCACGTACGCCCAGGGCGCGTTCGCGCGCGGACGGGGCAGGTGGAGGAGGTCCATCGCTGGCGACTTCTTGCGACCCAGGGTGACGGGTACGGCGTCGGCGAACCCGGCCACCGCGTCGACCTCCGGGATGGCCTCGGACACCTCGGCGCCGTAGCGCTCGGCGAGGCAGCCGGTGACGACGAGGCGGGCCCCGTCCTTGCGGTTGTCGGACATCGCGAGGATGGTGTCGATCGATTCCTGGCGCGCCGTTTC
>DASZHU010000285.1:0-7178 GCA_035937605.1 Acidimicrobiales bacterium
GGGCAAGCCGATCGTCAGCGCCCGCCTCGACGAGGAGATGACGCCCTGGCCCCGCTTCGCGCCGAGAGCGCTCGCCGCCGGTTTTTCCTCCGTGCAGGCGCTACCGATGAGGCTTCGGGGCCAGGTCATCGGCGCGCTGAACATGTTCCAGACCGGCGACGGTGAGCTGCGTGATGCGGACCGGACCGCGGCCCAGGCGTTCGCCGACGTCGCCACGATCGCCGTGCTCGCGCACCGAACCGCGGACGACGCCCAGCGTCTCAACGATCAACTCACGCTCGCCCTGAACACGAGAATCGTCGTCGAGCAGGCCAAGGGCGTCGTTGCCGAATCGGTGAACGTCGACATGCAAGCTGCGTTCGAGCGGCTCCGTCGGCACGCGCGGAACCACAACCTGCGACTCACCGATGTGGCCGCCGACATCACGACGAAGACCTTGCCGGTCGACCGACTCGACCCCTGACGTCAGGTGGTGGGTCGGCACGCACAGACGCTCAGGGGAGAAGAGTGAGCTCGGAGACGTCGCGCTCGATCGCTTCCCCGCCGGGGGAGCCGTACCACCACGCGTGACGGAGGCGTCCGGGTTGCGGCATCGACACGACGACCTTCATCGGGAAGGGTGACCCCTCGTCGCCGACCTCGAACGTGCCGGCCTCAGTCTCGCGCAGTATCGCGACGGATGACGCGTGCGCGTGACCGATCACCATCACCGTGCTGCCGTCGTGCGTTCGCGCGATCACCGTGTGCTCGATGTGACCTCGGATGCGATCCGGCGTCGCGGCGTTGAGCACCTCGTAGTCCAGCGCGACGCCCGCACCGCCGGGCAGCGCGGTGACCACAATGCGCGCCGCGCCTCTGAGATCAGAGTCGGCCACGCTGTCGATGCCGACGTAGAGGCCGGGATGCGCGAGCAGGTCGTCGACAATCGCCATGCGCCAGACGATAAACGTCTTCCGGGAGGACTCGCTACGGTCCGCCGTGATGGATGCTCGCTCGCTTCTGGTCGAGGCGACGCGACCCACGGGCTGACGGGCGCGGCACTCGCGATCGTTCGTCGCGGCGAAGCGCCGAGGTTCGAGTGCATCGGGGTCGCCGACCACTACTCACGGACGGTGGTCGATCCCACCACGGTCTTCCGCATCGTCTCGATCTCCAAGACGATGACGGCCATCGGCGTGATACAGCTTCGCGACCGCGGCCTGCTGGGCCTCGATGAGCCGGTCAACTCGTACCTCAGGACGTTCCGAGTCGAGCCTCCGGCGGGCGCGCCCCGACGTGACGTTTCGGCACCTCCTCACCCACACGGCCGGCATCGGTGGGCTGCCGCGGGTGTCAGATGCGGTACGGCGCGAGGCATGGGGAATGGGCCGCCCCTGGGCCGCGGCCGGCGATCTGGGCGCGGTCTACCACGGGGCGCTGCGCACCGAAACCGCAGCCGGCGCGAAGTGGGCCTATGCGAACCACGGTTTCGCCGTGCTCGGGCAACTGGTCGAAGACATCGGTGGCGAAAGGTTCGCCGACCACATCGAGTCGCCACGGGGCAAGTTGATTGCGCTCGTTGGGGCGGCTGGAACGGTGCGCGTCGCGGAGGCACGACCCAGCGCACGACGCGACGATTGGTGCTAGTCATCTGCGGTCGGTGAAAGGAGCAGGATCATGGGTTTGGTCATCAACGAGACAGCGCCGGACTTCGAGGCCGAGACCACACAGGGCCGGATCAAGTTCCACGACTGGATCGGCGACTCTTGGGCGGTGCTGTTCTCGCACCCGAAGGACTTCACACCGGTCTGTACGACCGAGCTCGGCTACATGGCCAAGCTCCAGCCGGAGTTCGAGAAGCGCAACGTGAAGATCATCGGGCTCTCTGTCGATGCCACGGGCGACCACGAGAAGTGGGCCGACGACATCGAGGAGACCCAAGGCGCACGGCCCGGGTATCCGATCATCGGCGACGCCGACTTCAACGTGTCGAAGCTGTACGGCATGCTGCCGGCCAGCACGTCGGGCGACGCGAAGTCGCGCACGCCGGCCGACAATCAGACGGTGCGCAACGTGTTCGTGATCGGTCCGGACAAGAAGGTCAAGCTGATCCTCGTCTACCCGATGACCACCGGCCGCAACTTCGACGAGGTGCTGCGGGTGATCGACTCGCTGCAGCTCACGGCCAAGCATCGTGTCGCGACGCCCGTGAACTGGAAGCAGGGTGACGACGTAATCATCGCCGGCTCGGTGCCGAACGACGAGGCGAAGCAGATCTTCGGCGATTGGAAGGAACCGAAGCCCTACATCCGCATCGTGCCTCAACCGCGCTGATCACGAGTCCGCCCTGTTACAAGAGTGCCATCACACCGATGCCCGCGGACGCCGCAACCAACCCGATGATGATGCTGAGCGCGGTGTAGCGAACGGCAGCGTCGACGGCTCCTCGCTCGGCGAGCCGAACGGTTTCGAAGGTGAACGTCGAGAACGTGGTGTACGCGCCGATCCCACCGGTGCCGACGATCGTCCGCGTCGTCGCGCCGAGCCCGTGGTACAGGCCCAGGCCCGTGAGTAGACCGAGGACGAGACATCCGGTGATGTTGACGGCGAGCGTGCCCCACGGCAGCTCGCCTTCGGTGCGGCTCTGCACTCGCCCGTCGACGAGGTAGCGCGCCGGCGCACCGATCCCGGCGGCGACGACGAACGCGAGCCAGGCGCCGCCGCTCACCCGGCCTCCGCCAGTCGGGACAGAACGAGACCGGCGATGCGCATGCCGCCGTACGCACCAACGGTGCCGGCGACCAGACTCCCGAGCGCGTACACGACGCCGGTGAGCACGTGTCCGTCCTTGACGAGCAGAGCCGTCTCGACCGCGTACGTCGACATCGTCGTGAACGCGCCGATCACCCCGGTGGCGAGGAACGGACGGGCGAGCCGGCTCCGACGAAGCCGCTCGAGGATGACGACGAGCGAGAACCCGAGCACGAGGCTGCCGGAGACGTTCGTCCAGAACGTCGCCCACGGAAAGCCGTCGGGACGCGTGGTAAGCCAGCGGGCGATCCCGTAGCGAGCGGACGCGCCGAGCATGCCACCGAGCGCAATGACGGCGAGTACATCGGCTCGAACGCGATCCGAGGGCGTTGCGTCGGGGTCGATCGGGATGTTGGATCCATCGGTCATCGGACGCCGCCATTTTGATCGGCTCCGTTGTTCGGCGCGACAACGCGCTTGACCCTTCCGTCGCGTCAGCTGCTTCGATGGGCGTGTGTACGGGATCGGCACGGTGGCTCGCCTGGCGCAGGTGTCGGTACGCACCCTCCGCTACTACGACGAGATCGGCCTCCTGCAGCCGGTGTGGGTCGACCCGGACACCGGCTATCGCTGGTACACCGCGGAGCAACTGCACCGCCTGCATCGCATCCTTGCCCTGCGAGACCTCGGCGTCCGGCTCGCCGAGATCGCGGTGCTGCTCGACGAGGATCTCAGCGTCGACCAGCTCCGCGGGATCCTGCTCCTTCGGCGCGCCGAGGCGCGCGAGCGAGTGTCCGAGGAGGCCGACCGACTCACCAGGGTCGAGGCCCGACTACACCAAATGGAGGAACCGACGATGGCGAGTTATGACGTGGTCGTGAAGGGCGTCGACCCCGAGTGGGTCGTCGCGGTCAGCGAGGAGCTCAGCGGTCTCGACGACATTGAGTCGGCGCACGGCCGGTCGTGGCCCACCCTCCACGACGCACTGGCCGCCCACGGTGTTCCCTTCACGCCGCCCTCGATCGCAATCGAGGAAGGGGAGGCTCCCATTCACTTCACGGCAGCCCTGCCCGTCGCGCGCGACGTGCACATCGATGACGGCCGCATCACCACGAAGGAGATCCCTGGAATCGCACGCGTCGCCGCGACCGTCCTGCGGGGCGACCCCAACTTCCACGAGGGGTTCCAGGCCCTCATCGACTGGGTCAGCGACGCGGGGGAGAAGCCCCTTGGTCAGTCGCGTGAGGTGTACCTCGACTGCGACGGACCGCGTCACACCTGGGTGGTCGAGCTGCAGGTCGCGTTGCAGGACCGGGGCTGACCGTCGAGCGCGCGCGGCGTGGGCCAGCGACCATCGTGCATTGGCTCGGCCGCTGGGGGGTGCCAATGCACGATGGTCGGGGGGTTCGGTGGCCGCCGCCGGCGATGTCGCATCAGTTGATGCGCTCGGCGCGTAGTTGGGCGCGTCGCACCTTCCCGGCGTCGTCGCGTAGCGGTCGATCGACATACTCGATCGTGCGCGGGATCTTGTAACGGACGAGCCGGTCGCCGAGGAACACGACGAGGTCGGCCTCGGTCACCTCGGCGGGATCGGCCTCGAGGATCGCGTGGATGCGATTGCCGAGGTCGTCGTCTGGGAGCCCGATCACCGCGACCGAGCGAACACTCGGATGCTCCTGGATCGCGGCTTCGACCTCGGCGGGATAGATGTTGGCGCCGCCGCACAGGATCATGTCCTGCACGCGATCGCCCAGGTACAGGTAGCCCTCGCCGTCGAGCCAACCCATGTCACCGGCGACTCCCATCCGCCCTCGCGTCGGCGCGCCTCCGCTCCGACGTAGTGGTAGGTCGGTGTGTCGCGTGTGGAGCGCAACCACACCTCACCTTGCTCGCCCGGCGTTACCTCATTGCCATCGGCGTCGAGGATCAGCACGTCACCGTTGATCGGCCGGCCGACGGAACCGCGGTGCTGTAGCCAGTCCGTGCCGAGGATCACGGTCGCAGCCTGGGCCTCGGTGCCCGCGTACAGCTCGATGATGCGATCGGCGCCGAGCCAGTCGATCCAGACCTGCTTCAGCCATTCGGGGCACGGCTCGGCGAGGTGCCACACCCAGCGCAGCGACGACAGGTCATAGCCGTGGCGCGTCTCCTCCGGCAGGCGCCAGATGCGTTTCATCATCGTGGGCACGAGGTAGACGATGTCGGCGCGGTACCGCTCGATTGCCGCGAGCGTTTCCTCGGCATCGAATCGTGGGAGCACGATCACGTGGTTGCCGTACAGCAACGCCTGACACGACCACACGATCGGACCGTTGTGGTACAGCGGTCCCGGCATGACGAAGGCGCGGTCGTGCTCGAACAGCAAGGGTGACGGCTGGTCGAAGTCTTGTTGCGACGGATCGCCCGACACGATCAGCTTCGGCCGGCCCGTCGAACCGCCGGACGTGGGCGCCTTCCATGCCGGCGAGAGCGCGTCGGGCAGCGGACCGCCGTCGAGGTCGGCGCGCGGGGTGTAGCCGGCGGCGAAGCACGTACGGTCCGCGAACGTGCTCGGCTCGGCGCCGAAGACGACCTTCGGGTCGGCGAGCTCGACGATTGCCGCGAGCTCGCGGGCGGGCAGCCGCGCCGAGACCGGTTGGGGTATCGCGCCGAGCTTCCACGCCGCCGCTACCGCAACGAACCACTCGATCGAGTTCGGCAACGCGATCGTGACCATGTCGCCGACCGCGACGCCACGCGCGGCGAGGTCGCGGCCCAGGCGATTCGCGGCGGACTCGAGCTGAGCCCTCGTGATCTCGTCGTTGCCACAGGTGATCGAAGGACGATCAGGGTCGGCGGCCGCGAGATCCGTGATGCGTTGCGCGAACGACACTTCCATCGATCGCGGAGCGTAGGTCGCTCCGCGGCGCATCACTGGTCGAAGTTCGGCACGGCACCTCGGACGTTGTCGGCCCGACCCTTGGGCTCCTCCCAGTCCTCCTGGCGGCCCAACGGAGTCGTGTCGAGGAAGTAGTACGAGCCCCCGAGTTGTTCGGTGCCCCGCGCGTACATCGAGTACGTGTGGAACACGTCGTCGCCGACACGGAGGAAGACGCTGTAGCCGGGTTGCTCGGTCGAACCCTCGGCCAGCCAGCCCAGCCCGGCCGCTCGCAGCTCCTCGAGGTTGCGGAAGTTGAATTCGATCGGCGCGACCGAGCCGTCGATGGTGACGTGGAAGTCGTAGTTGAAGTCGCTGCCGAACGACGAGTACCAGGGAAAGGTCCAGCCCCGCTTCGCCTTGTAGCTCTCGAGCTTCGCCAGCGGCGCGCGTGACACGACCGCAAGCGTCGTGTCGCGCGCATGGAGGTGGTGAAGCAGACCACCGGAGATCTCGTCGGATCCAGCGGTGCAGCTGGGGCAGCCGTCGTTCCAGCCCGGATCGAACATGAAGTGCTGCACGATGAGCTGCCGCCGTCCTTCGAACAGATCGACGAGGCCGACCGTGCCATTCGATCCTTCGAACTCGTACGGCTTGTCGACCTTCACCATCGGCAACTCGCGCCGCTTCGTGTTGAGCTCGTCGCGGGCGCGGGTCATCGCCTTCTCCTCGGCGAGCAGCTCCTTGCGAGCCGCGAGCCACTCCTGTCGCGACGCGACCCTGGGCAGACTCATGGTGCGCTCCTCTCTCGTTGACGCTCACGAGTCCAGACGCCCGCGCTACCCGGAACTCATCGCCCCTTGTTCTCGGTCACCTGCGAACATCTGTTCGTGTCCGCTGAGGCGACGATCCTCCACGCCGATCTCGACGCCTTCTACGCGTCGGTCGAGCAACGAGACGACGCTGCGCTGCGCGGCCGCCCGGTCATCGTGGGGATGGGCGTGGTGCTCGCGGCCAGCTACGAGGCCAAGGCCTACGGCGTGCGCACGGCCATGGGCGGCGCACAGGCGCTGCGGCTCTGCCCGAGTGCCGTCGTTGTGCCGCCGCGCATGTCTGCGTACTCGGAGGCGAGCAAGGCGGTGTTCGCCGTCTTCGATGACACGACGCCGCTCGTCGAGGGCATCTCGATCGACGAGGCGTTCCTCGATGTGGGTGGCCTGCGTCGCCTGTCGGGAACACCGGTCGAGATCGCGGTGAAGCTGCGCCGCAACGTCCGCGAACGCGTGGGTCTGCCGATCACCGTGGGCGTGGCTCGGACGAAGTTCCTGGCCAAGGTGGCGAGCGCGGTCGGCAAGCCGGATGGTCTCCTCGTCGTGCCCCCCGATCGCGAGATGGACTTCCTGCACCCGCTTCCCGTCGAGCGCCTCTGGGGCGTCGGGGCGGTGACCGCGGGGAAGCTGCGCGCTCGCGGCATCGAACGGGTCGGCGAGGTGGCCCAGCTGCCGGAGTCGTCGCTGGTTTCGATGCTGGGGGTCGCGTCGGGCCATCACCTGCACGCGCTCGCGCACAATCGGGATCCGCGGCCTGTGCA
>DASZHU010000286.1:0-1873 GCA_035937605.1 Acidimicrobiales bacterium
CCGCTACGACACCGCCGACACGAGCCGCAACTCGCTCGTCGTCGCTGTGGCCACAATGGGCGAGGGCTGGCACAACAACCATCACCGGCACCCGACCACCGCGCGGCAGGGCGAGCGGTGGTGGGAGCTCGACCCGACCTACGGCGTCCTACGGTTGCTCGCCGCGCTCGGCATCGTGCACGACCTCCGGGCCCAGCGGGTGCGCGTCAGAGCTTGACGACGATCTTTCCGATGTTCTCGCCGGTGAACATCGCGTTGAGTGCCTCGGGCGCGGACTCGAGGCCGTCGAACGTGTGCACCCGGTAGCGAAGCTTGCCCTCCTGTTGCCAGCTGCGCAGCTGGCCGGTGATCTCCGACCACCGACCCCACGCGTCCCAGGAGATGAACCCCTGCATGCTCGCTCGTCGGCTGATGAGGTTGAGGTAGTTCGCCGGGCCCGGCGGCTTGTGATGGTCGTTGTACGACGAGATCGCACCACACAGCACGACCCGACCGCCGTTGGCGATCCGCCCGAGAACCGCGTCGAGGATGGGCCCACCGGTGTTGTCGAAGAACACGTCGACGCCCTTGGAACAGTGCGCCTTGATGCTCCCCGCGAGATCATCAGTGCGGTAGTTGATCGCGCCGTCGGCACCGAGGTCGTTCGTGAGCCACTCGCACTTCTCGTGACTCCCGGCGACGCCGATCACCCTCGCGCCGAGGATCTTCGCGATCTGCACCGCCGATGATCCTGTCGCGCCGGCGGCGGCGGACACGACGACCGTGTCGCCCTCGCGAACCTTGCCGACGTCGGTGAGCCCGACGTACGCGGTCATCCCGGCGGAACCGAAGATGCTCAACTCCGCGAGCGGGTCGGCGTCCGCGGCGAGCACCGTGGTGAGCATCGGATCGTCACCGACCACGGCGTGTTCCTGCCACCCGGTGAGCGTGGCCACGAGCGCTCCGGACGGCACCTTGTCGCTGTTCGACTCGACCACGCGCCCGATGCCGCTGCACCGCACCACCTCGCCGATCTCGACGGGCGGGATGTAGCCCTCGGCTTTCGACAACCAGGTGCGCACCGTGGCATCGAGCCCGAGGTACAGCGTCTCGACGCGCACCTCGTGCTCGGCGGGCTCAGGCATCTTCGCCTCCACGACGTCGAAGTCGTCGCGGGTCACGAGGCCCTCGGGCCGCCGGGTCAACACGATCTGACGGTTCATCGACATACGAACACCCCGCTGTGGGTCGGCGTGCGCCACGCGCCGGTCGCGTTCACTTCGTGCTCGACCAGCTCGGCGAAGTGCCTCATGGATTCCTCCCAGGTGACGTCGTCGGGAAGCTGCGTCTCGTACAGCGCACGACAGCTGTCGGCGTAACGGACTACCGGCTCCACGAACGGCACGACCAGCTCACCGCGCGCGTGCTCGACCCGCACGCCGTCGAAGTGCCGTTGCAGGAGCGCCAGACCGTTCTCGAGCGTGAACCGGTCCGCGAAGCGAACGGGAGCGTCGATGCCCGCCGCGGCGGAGATCTGGTCGACCAGGTGGCGCAAGTGGGGCCGGCCGTTCGTGACGACGAGCGCGACACCACCGCCCTTGAGCACGCGCCGCAGCTCCGACGCCGCCAGGTCGAGGTCGGGTGCGTGGTACAGCATGTGCGGGGCGAGCAGGCGATCGATGCTCGACGTCGCGATCGGAAGCCGGCACACGTCGCCGACCGTGGTCGGCGCATGCCGGCTCGCCTCCTTCGCCATCCCGGCCGACAGGTCGAGCCCGATCCCCCGCACGTGTGCGAGGTAGTTGCCCGGCCCGCAGCCGACGTCGAGCACCACGGCGTCGTCGGTCCAGTCGACGTGTCCGAGCACCCACGACCACCACTCGAGCTGCGGCAC
>DASZHU010000287.1:0-2805 GCA_035937605.1 Acidimicrobiales bacterium
TGCTGCTGACCGACGCCGACGTGCTCGTCGAGAACTTCCGGCCGGGCGCGATGGCCCGACTGGGTTACGCATGGGACCATCTCCACGCGCGGTTTCCGCGGCTCGTCTATGCCGCGGTCTCCGGGTTCGGGCACACCGGCCCGCTGGCGAGCCGTCCCGCGTACGACATGGTCGTGCAGGCCATGGGCGGCGTGATGAGCATCACCGGACACCCCGACGGCCCGCCGACGCGGGTCGGCACATCGATCGGTGACGTCACCGCCGGTTTGTTCACCGCGATCGGAATCTGTAGCGCGCTGTACGACCGCGAGCGCACGGGTGAAGCCACGATGATCGACGTCGCGATGCTGGACTGTCAGGTCGCGATCCTCGAGAACGCCATCGCGCGGTACACGGCCACCGGCACCGTTCCCGCGCGGCTCGGCGCGCGTCACCCTTCGATCACGCCGTTTTCCGCGTTCGCCGCGAGCGACGGTCATTTCGTGATCGCGGCCGGCAACGACGCACTGTTCCGCCGTCTCTGCAGGGTGATCGGTGCGCCCGAGATCGCCGACGAGCCGCGCTTTCGCACGAACGCACTGCGCACGGAGCACCACGCGGAGCTGCAGGGCGCGTTGGAAAACGCGCTACGACGGGAGACGGTGGCGACCTGGCTGCAGCGCCTCGGGGCCGCCGATCTGCCGTGTGGTGCGATCAACGACGTTGCAGCCGTGCTCGCGCATCCGCAGGTACGAGCGCGCAACATGGTGGTGACCACCGACGACGAACGCCTCGCGGGCATCGAGATGGCCGGCAACCCGATCAAGAACAGCCGGTACCCCGACCCGTCGACGCGCGGGCCGGTTCCCGACCTCATGGCACGAGACGAAAGTACGACCTGACCTCGTTCACGAACCGCTCGGGTTGCTCGAACGCCGCGGCGACCATCACGTCGGAAACCGGACAGCGGGTGGCCGGTTTGCGCGCGACGATCGTCACGTGCGAGCCGATCGCCTCGTGGCCATCCTGCTGATGCTCCAGTCGCGTGGGCAGGTGACCGCCGGCGAGGTGGCGACCGAGCTCGAGGTGTCGGAGCGAACCGCCCGGCGCGACCTCGAGGCGCTCGGTATGGCCGGCCTGCCGATCTACTCCCAGCAGGGGCGCAACGGCGGGTGGAAGCTGCTCGGGCAAGGACGCACCGACCTCAGCGGGTTGACCGGGCCCGAAGCGCGGGCGCTATTCCTCGTGGCCGGGCCATCGTCGGTCACTCCCGAGGTGAAGACCGCGCTGCGCAAACTCGTGCGGGCGCTCCCGGAGTCGTTCCGCGCGCCCGCCGAGGCGGCCGCGTCAGCGGTCGTCATCGACCCCGATGGCTGGGACCGGCCGCCGCAGCCGGTGCGCACGCCGGCGCACCTCGACGCAGTGCAGCGCGCGGTCGTCGAAGGTGAGCAGATCGAGCTCGGCTACACGGCTCGCGATCGCGCGGTGACGACACGCGTCGTGCATCCGCTCGGGCTCGCGGCGAAGGGCTCGGTTTGGTACCTCGTCGCCGACACCGATGCCGGACTGCGCACCTTCCGAGTCGATCGCGTCACGTCGGTGGAAGCGACGGGCGCTCCGGTGATCAGGCCGGTGGGCTTCGACCTCGCCGCGGCGTGGCGACTGATCGCTGACGAGGTCGATCGGAAGCGAGCGCCTGTGCTCGCCGATGCGCTCGTCGTGCCCCACGTCGTTCCACCGCTGCGGTGGGTGCTCGGCACGCGCATCCGCATCGGGCCCGCCGGCGAGGATGGCCGGATCGCCGTCGAGCTCCGAGCGCCGAGCGCGCCTGCACTCGCAGGCGAGATCGCGGGGTTCGGCCGCGACGTCGAGGTGCTGGGGCCGCCGGAGATCCGTGAGCGCCTCGCCGTCGTCGGACGCGAGCTGAGCGGGCTCTACGGCGCCGGCTGGCCGCGACGTGTCGAGCGCGACGAGCGGTCGGTGGAACCAGCAGACTCGGCGGATGGAAGTGATGTCGGCGCGTGACCTGTTCGGCCTCGATCCGAAGGAGTTCGTCGCCGCTCGTGACCAGCTGGCGCGCGATCTGCGGGCACGGGGCGAGGCGGACGACGCGAAGGAGGTGCGGGCGTTGCGCCGTCCGACGGTTCCTGCGTGGGCGCTCAACCAGGTTGCTCGCGACGCGCCCGCGACCATCGACCGGTTCCTCGATGCCACCGCGGCCGCGCGGGTCGCGCAGGACGACGTGCTCGCCGGCGCCGGCCGCGAGGTGCTGCAGCGCGGGTTGGCGGACCGTCGCGACGCGTTGCGCGCGATCGTCGTGCACGCTCGCGACGTTTTGACGCGATCGGGTCGGACGTCGGACGCAGTCGATCGCGAGATCGAGCCGGCGCTGATGGCCGAGCCGGACGCGGCGTTCGTCGACAGGCTGCGACGCGGTGAGCTCGTCGACCTCGCGGCGTCCGGCGAGGCGGACGACGACCTGTCGACCCTGCTGAGCGCGTCGACGGGCGCGGTCGTCGTCCCTTTGCGCAAACGGGAACGAACGGGGCCTGATCCCGACGTGATCCGTGCCGCACAGGAGGCGGAAGCCGACGCCGCTCAACGGCTCGCGGCCGCGGAGCACGCGCTGGAGGTCGCAGACCGAAGGATCGTGGAGGCCGACGCCGAACTCGCGCGCGCAAAAGACGACGCCCGTGTCGCCCGCCGCGACCACGAGCATGCGCGCACGGCGCATGCGAAGGCGGCGGGCGCGCTCGAGCGCACCAGACGCGGCTAGACCACACGCGATCAGGTGCGGGCGATGCGGTAGATCGTGCCCGTGGTCCA
>DASZHU010000288.1:0-5278 GCA_035937605.1 Acidimicrobiales bacterium
CGCCGCTGCGGTTCCTGCACGATGCGAAGTGGGACGAACGGCCGCTCGTGATCGGCGTCGGCGACGCAACGAGCGCCGCGATCCTGCTGGCGCTCGGCGGCCGAGCCGCGGGGATCGCACTCGTCGACGCTCCCGTTCCACCCCAACCGGCAGACCCGGAGACGACTCAGCGCAACGAGTACGCGTGGCTGCGCGCGATCGCCGACGATCCGGAGTCGTGCTCGCCGGCCCTCCCCGGGCGCGCCGACCCACGGCTTCGGCACGGGCTCTCGCCCCGCTTCGACGACGACTACGCGACCCACCAACGCGAGGCGTTGACGGTGCCGGTCCTCGACCTCGACGATGCACCCCCGCAGGACGTGCTGGCGGCAGTCGCGAAGTGGTGGGCTTGTGCCCCTCCTCGCCCGACGCGGCGGTAACTTCAAGAGGTGGCGATCCGCAAGGTTCTCGGCATCGAGACCGAGTACGGCATTCTCATCCGGGGGGCCGCGGACTCGAACCCGATTGCCGCGTCGAGCGTGCTCATCAACGCGTTCGTCAACGACCTGACGCGCAGCGCGCCGTCGCCCTCCGGCACGCCCAAGGTCGGATGGGACTTCGAAGACGAGTCGCCCGGCAACGACGCACGTGGGTTCGCACCGGAGGGGACGATGGCGCCCGAGATCGAGACGCATCTCGTGAACGCGGTGCTCACGAACGGCGCGCGGTACTACGTCGATCACGCGCACCCCGAGCTGTCGACGCCGGAGTGCGCCGACCCGCGCACGACCGTCGTGTACGACCGGGCCGCCGAGAAGATCTTGCAGCGATCGATGGTGGCTGCGAACCGCACCCTTCCGCCGGGCCAGGAGATCGTCGTCTACAAGAACAACTCGGATCGCAAGGGCAACAGCTACGGATGCCACGAGAACTACCTGATGGACCGCACGGTGCCGTTCGGGCGCGTCGTGGCCCACGTGATGCCGCACTTCATCACGCGCCAGATCTACTGCGGCGCCGGCAAGGTCGGCTCCGAGGCCAGCGGCGTGTCGGCCGACGAGGTACCGTTCCAGCTCACGCAGCGAGCGGATTTCTTCGAGGAGGAGGTCGGCCTCGAGACCACGCTGAAGCGTCCGATCGTCAACACGCGCGACGAGCCGCACGCCGATGCACAGAAGTATCGCCGTCTGCACGTGATCGTCGGCGACGCCAACCTGTCCGAGATCGCGACGTTCCTGAAGCTCGGTACGACCGCACTCGTGCTGTCGATGGTGGAGGACGAGTTCCTGCCGCGCGAATTCGTGTTCACCGGCCCGGTGCAGGCGTTGCGGCGAGTGTCGTACGACCTGTCGCTGCGACGTCCGCTCGAGCTCACGGACGGCACCACGGTCACCGCGCTCGAGGTGCAATGGGAGCTGTTCGACCGCGCGAAGAAGTACGGCGAGGAGTTCGGCTACGAGTGCGTCGGCGGCGACGACGTCGGCCGCGACATCGTGCGGCGCTGGGAGTCGGTGCTCACGGGCCTCGAGACGGACTTCGTGTCGTTGGCCGACCAGCTCGACTGGGTCGCGAAGTACCGGATGATCGACGGGTACCGCGAACGCCACGGGCTCGACTGGGACGACGCCCGTCTCGCCGCGATGGACATCCAGTACCACGACCTGCGCCCTGACAAGGGCCTTGCGTCACGTGTCGGGCTCGAGCGGCTGTCCAACGACGACGAAGTCGAGCTCGCGATGTCCGAGCCACCCCCCGACACCCGGGCCTACTTCCGGGGCAAGTGCCTGCAGCGCTGGGGTGACTCCATCGTGGCCGCCAACTGGGATTCACTGGTGTTCGACATCGGAGGAGATCCCCTGCGGAGAGTGCCCATGATGGAACCGATGAGGGGCACCAAGGCACACGTGGGTAGGTTGATCGAGGAGTGTTCGACCGCCGCCGAGTTGCTCGAGCGGCTGGGTTCGTGAGATGTGGAGTGTGAGCTGAACCGATGGCAGAGCGAGAGCAGAAGAAGAAGCCGGCACCTCAGAAGCAGGACGAGGTCGTCGAGGAGGCCCCTGCGACATCGGAGTCCGGCGAGAAGATCAAGGCCGAGCTCGACGATCTGCTGGACGAGATCGACGAAGTGCTCGAGTCCAACGCAGAGGAATTCGTGAAATCGTACGTGCAGAAAGGCGGCCAGTGATCCATCGCTAGAGGCGATGGCTGTCACACCCTCTCACCACAATTCGTCGCATGAGCGACGGCGCGAACCAGTGCAACACGTGTCTTGTGGTCAAGCCGCTCGAGGACTTCTACAAGGCATCTGGGATGCGCCACGGTCACAGAGGTGATTGCAAGACTGCAATCTTGCGGCGAAGAAGCGACGCTACGAAGCGGATCCGGCGGTCCATTGCGCGTGTGAAGGAGTGGCGAGAGCGCAATCGAGAACGGCTCGACGCATACCGAGCCGAGTACCGCCGTCGCCCAGAGCGGAAACGTGCGATGCGAGATCTGTACTACCGACAGACATTCGGGATCACCGCTGACGACGTCGACGCCCTACTGGCCGCACAGCGCGGGGCGTGTGCGATCTGTGGCGGCGCGCCAAGCCGTGCCGATGGATGGCATGTCGACCACGACCATGGAGCTGGTCGCATCCGTGGAGTCCTGTGTTCACGGTGCAATCACGCGATTGGGTTGTTCCGTGAGGACCCAACCCGCCTCCGCCGCGCGGCGGACTACCTCGAGGGCGCGAGCCGGTAGGGTGCCGCGCCGATGACCCTTCCGATCTTCTCGGCCTCGGACGATCCCGGGCCGAGCTTCGCTGAGTTGCTGCGGCGTACGGGCGCCGTCGCGGTCACCCCCGAGTCCGGCGCGCACGATCGGCTCGAGATCACCCACGGCACCACGGTCGTCGCCATCCGGTACGCGGACGGCGTCGTGATGGCTGGTGACCGTCGTGCCACCAGCGGCAACCTCATCAGCCACCGCACGATGGAGAAGGTGTACGCGGCGGATCGCCACAGCGGCGTCGCCATCGCGGGGGCCGCGGGGCCGGCCATGGACATGGTGAAGCTGTTCCAACTCCAGCTCGAGCACTACGAGAAGGTCGAGGGTGCGGAACTCAGCCTCGAGGGCAAGGCCAACCAGCTGAGCGGCATGGTCCGCACGAACCTCCCAGCGGCGATGCAGGGGCTGGTCGTCGTGCCGCTTTTCGCGGGCTACGACGTCCGCCGCCGCTCCGGCCGCCTCTTCCAGTACGACGTCACGGGCGGGCGCTACGAGGAGACGAACTTCGCCACGACCGGATCGGGCAGCCTCCACGCCGGCACCGTCATCAAGCTCGGCTACCGCGAGTCGCTGGCGCGTGAGGAGACGATCGACCTCGCCATCTCGGCACTCTTCAACGCGGCCGACGAGGACAGCGCCACCGGTGGCCCGGACCTCGTCCGGGGCATCTACCCGACGATGGCCACGATCACCGGCAACGGGTTCGAGAAGGTGACCGAAGAAGAGATCGCCGATCGGTTCCGACTGCTCGTCGAGCGCCTGTCGACTCCGGACAGCACGGCCACCGTGGGCCCGTCGCCGACGATCCGAGGGGGCTCGGCGTCATGAGCATGCCGTTCTACGTCGCGCCCGAACAGGTGATGAAGGACCGTGCCGACTACGCACGCAAGGGGATCGCCCGCGGTCGCGCCCTGATCGGGCTCCGCTACGACGACGGCATCGTGATCGTCGCGGAGAACCCGTCCAACACGTTGCGCAAGGTGAGCGAGATCTACGACCGCATCGCGTTCGCCGGCGTCGGTCGCTACTCGGAGTTCGAGCAGCTGCGCATCGCCGGCGTTCGGCACGCGGATCTGAAGGGCTACTCGTTCAGCCGTGAAGACGTCGACGCGCGGAGCCTGGCGAACGCGTACGCGCAGATCCTGAACCAGGTGTTCACTCACGAGATCAAGCCGCTCGAGGTCGAGATCCTCGTTGCGGAGGTTGCGACCGACGAGGGTGGAACGAGCGACCAGCTGTTTCACATCCTCTACGACGGCACCGTGATGGACGAGGACCGGTACAGCGTGCTCGGCGGCGAGGCCGACGCGATCACGGAGCGAATCGAGTCGACGTGGCGCGACGCGCTGAGTCTCGCGGACGCCGTTGGCGTCGCGACCGCAGCGTTGGCGGGTGACGAGCGCACGTTGTCGGCCGCCGACCTCGAAGTCGCGTACCTGAGTCGCCACAACGGCCGACGTGCGTTTCGGCGGATCGAGGGCGACGAGCTCGCGGCGATCGCACCCGCCGCTTCGGATTCGCCCACTCCGTGACAAATGACCTGGGAGCCTGACCGCCCTCCCAACTAGCTTCCTGGTGCACTGGCACCTGGGGGGCCGATGTCACAGTTGCGGTTCGAGGGGGTTTCGAAGCGGTTTCACCGCGGCACGGAAGAGGTCGTGGCGCTCGACGACGTCGACCTCACGATCGACGCGGGCGAGTTCGTCGCGCTGATCGGCCCGAGTGGCTCAGGGAAGTCGACGCTGTTGCACCTGGCGGGCGGCCTCGATCAACCCGACCGCGGGCGCATCCTGCTCGGCGACCGCGATCTCGCCACGCTGTCGATCGGCGATCGCGCGAAGTTGCGGCGGCGCGAGATCGGGTTCGTGTTCCAGTTCTTCCACCTGATCCCCACGTTGACCGTGCTCGAGAACGTGGAGCTGCCCCTACTGCTCGATGGCGCCCGCAGCAACGGGCGCACCGGCGACTTGCTCGAGCGCGTCGGCATTGCCCATCGAGCGGCGCACCTTCCGGGTGAGCTCTCGGGGGGCGAGCTCCAGCGCGCCGCGATCGCGCGAGCGCTCGTGGCCGGCCCGCAGGTGATCCTGGCCGACGAGCCCACCGGCAACCTCGACTCGGCGACGAGCGACGCCGTGCTGGCGCTGCTCGCCCAGCAAGTGGCGGAGGAGGGCGCGACGCTCGTGATGGTCACACACGATCGCGATGTCGCCGCCGCCGCGCCGCGTGTACACACCTTGCGCGACGGCCGGCTCCACGGCAGCTGACATGAAGGCGTTGCGCATCCTCTCGTTGCGGCGCTTACGCCGGCAGCCACTGCGCGCCGCGATTGCGGCCGTGAGTGTCGCCGCCGGCGTCGCGCTGGCGATCTCGCTCGTGATCGTCGTGGGCAGCATCACCACGTCGGTGCGTGACCACGGTAAAGGGCTCTCCGGCCCCACCCCGCTGCGGGTGATCGGGGCCACGTCGCGCGGCGGGCTCGACCAACGCGTCACCGACGCGGTGGCCAAGACCGATGGCGTAGAAGCGG
>DASZHU010000289.1:0-15151 GCA_035937605.1 Acidimicrobiales bacterium
GAGGGGTGGTACACCGCGTCCACCACGATCTGGCCAGGCTCGAGCAGCTCCGGGTCGAACGGGGTGAGGTCACCGGTCATGCCGACGGAAGTGGCATTCACCACGAGATCCGCGCCCACGACGGCGCCCACATCGGCGACGCGCCCGACGGATCCTCCGAGGGTGGCCGCGCCGTGCGCTCGGGACGAGGTGCGGTTCACGACTGCGACGTCCCTGGCGCCGGCGCGAGCCAGCGCGAGCACGATCGCGCGCGCCGCTCCCCCGGCCCCGAACACAACCGCGCGGCAGCCGTTCACCTTGAGCCCGACCTCCGTGCGCACCGCGTCGATGAATCCGGGACCGTCCGTGTTCTCACCGACGAGACCGTCGTCGGTCGGCACCACGCAATTCACCGCGTGCAATGCGGACGCATCGTCGGAGCATCGATCGACGAGCCGGGCCACCGCGTCCTTGTGCGGCATCGTGACCGACAGCCCGCCGAAGTCGAGTGCACGCATCGCGTCGAGCGCGCTTGCCGTTTCGTCCGGTGCGACCTCGAACGCAAGGTACGCCCAATCGAGATCAGCGGCCGCGAACGCGGCGTTGAAGATCGCCGGGGAGAGCGAGTGCCGGATCGGCGCGCCGATGACGCCGCTCAGGCGCGTCGAGCCGCTGATGCCGCGCATGATGATCCGGCCTCAGTCGCAGCCGAGGCCCGCGGCCTTGCACCGCGCCTTCGCCGCTTCGAACTCGCTGGCGCTCGCGGTGAAGAAGTGCTGTCCGGCCGGCAGGTTCGGGTCGAGCACGTAGTACAACTCGTCGCCCGTGTCGGGGTGCAGTGCGGCGTCGAGGGCCTTGCGGCTGACGCTGGCGATCGGAGTGGGCGGCAGGCCAGCCTTGATGCGGGTGTTGTACGGCGAGTCCGACGCGAGGTCGCTCTGATGCAGCACGCACGGCCGCTCGTCCTTCAGGTAGCACAGCGTCGCGTCGACACCGAGCGGCATGCCTTGCGCGAGCCGGTTGTAGATCACGCGCGCGATCTTGGGACGGTCCGCGTCGACCTTGGCCTCTTCCTCGACGAGTGAGGCCACGATGAGCACCTCGTACGGGTCATGACCCACCAGGCTGGGAGCGGCGCCGAGACCGAGCTCGTTCGCGACCTTGTCGAACTGGGTCACCATCGCCTGGATCGCCGCGGACTCGTCCGCCCCTTCACCGATCTCGTACGTATCCGGGAAGAGGAAGCCCTCGATCGGCTTGCCCTGCGGCTGGAACTGCGACCGCACCTGCCCCGCCGTCAACACCTGGTTGAGCTTGTCGAGCGAGAACGTGGGGATGGCGGCCACGATCTGGCGCGGGATCTGCCGCAGGTTGAAGCCGGGTGGCACCGTGAAGCGGCGCGTCGGGGGTGGCAGCGGCCCCGCCTTCAGTCGCCGCACGACGTCGTCCGCCTTGTCGTGCGCGGGGAGGCGGTACGTACCGGCGAGGAACGGTCCCGCACTCTTGAGCTTCACGTACAGCTTGAAGAGGAAGGCGTTGTCGATCACGCCCTTTTTCTCGAGGAGGTCGGCGATGGTGTTGGTCGACGAGCCGGTCGGGATGTCGAGCACCACGTCCGCGCCCGGCGAGCCGGTCGGGAAGAGTTGCCGGTGGGCCCAGAAGCTCACGACGCCCGCGATCAACACGAGCACGACGGCGATGCCAAGCCCGACCACGGCGATCTTGCGCCGGCGCGACATCTCCGGTCGCAGCTCTTCGTACTCCTCGTCCTCGACGACTGTCGTCACCCGCGGTCAGCCCGTCGCTGATCGAGCCAGGCCTGGAGCAGTACGGCGGCCGAGGTGCGATCGACAACCTTCGTGCGGGCGCGGCCGCGCACTCCGGTCGCGCGGAGGTGCCGGTCCGCCGTCACGGTCGTGAACCGTTCATCCACCGTCTCTACCGGCACGCCGATGGCTTCCGCCAACTCGGGGACCTCGTCGAGCACACCCTGCGCCGCGGGGCCGACGCGGCCATCGAGCGACAGCGGGAGGCCGACCACCGCGACCTCCGCCCCCCATTCCTCGACGAGCGCGGCGATCGCGAGGTGATCGCCAGCGCGCGTCTTGCTTCGCACCACGGTGTCGATCGGCGTCGCCAGGAGGCCGTCGGAGTCGCTGATCGCCACACCGATCCGGCGCGTGCCGAGGTCGAGGCCGAGCGCCCTCACGCGGAGACGAGGCCGGCCGCGACGCGCACCTGATCGAGTGCCGCGTCGAGCGCGCTCGGGTCCTTGCCGCCGGCGATCGCCAGCGACGGGTCCTTGCCCCCGCCGCCCTTGATCGTCTTCGCCGCCTCCGCGATGAGCTCCGCAGCGTCGAGGCCGCTGTCCTTGCGCGCGGCGCTCACCAGCGCGGCGCCACCGCCCGCAGGCGCGCCGCCGAGCACCACCGCTCGCACCGACGGTCGATCGCGCACGGCCAGCGCGAGATCGCGGAGCGTGTCGCGGTCGACATCGTCGATGCGGGCCACCACGACACCGTCGATCGCCTGTTCCGCAAGGCTCGACGACTGCGCGATCGCCGACTGCCGGCGCAAGCCCTTGATCTCGTCCCGCAGCGCCTTGATCTCGTCGAGGCGCTTGCGGGCGCCGTCGATGACCTCGCCGGTCGACACGTTGAGCACGTCGGCCAGCTCCGCAAGCACCGCTTCGTCGTGACGGAGCCGCTCGATCGGGCCGGTGCCCGTGACCGCCTCGATGCGGCGCAGGTTCGAGCCGATCGACTCCTCCTTGACGATCTTGATCGGACCGATGTCGCCGAGTGCACGCACGTGCGTGCCACCGCACAGCTCCAGCGAGTGGCGTCCCGCTTCGAGGACGCGCACGATGTCGCCGTACTTCTCACCGAAGAACGCGATCGCTCCGATCTCGGTCGCGTTCTGCTTGGTCGTTTCGTAGTGGCGCACCGGATCGTTCCCGAGGATCTCCTCGTTGGCGAGGTCTTCGATCGCACGGATCTGTGCCGCGGTGAGCGCCTCGG
The DNA here is from genome assembly GCA_035937605.1 of Acidimicrobiales bacterium. Lineage (GTDB taxonomy): Bacteria > Actinomycetota > Acidimicrobiia > Acidimicrobiales > JACDCH01 > DASUCS01. The sequence goes on from DASZHU010000289.1 coordinate 3,000, forward strand.
CCGGGCCGAAGTCGAACCGGAGGCGATCCGGAGCGACCAACGAACCCTGCTGCTTCAGGTGATCGCCGATCACTTTGCGAAGGGCCCAGTGCAGGATGTGCGTGCCGGTGTGATTGCGGCGGATCGCGTCACGTCGCGGCACGTCGATCGCCGCGGTCGCCTCCTGTCCGGGCGTGAGCTCGCCATCGACGATGCGCACGACGTGACGGTGCAGTCCCGGCAACGCGAACGTCGTGTCCAGCACCTCGGCGCGTCCCGTGTCGGTCGTGATCGTGCCGGTATCGCCGACCTGACCACCGGATTCCGCATAGAACGGCGACCGGTCGAGGAACACGCTGTCGTCGACGATGGCGAGGATCGTCGCCTTGGTCTCGAAGTCTTCGCGTCCGACGAAGTCGGTGGGCCCGAACTGGTCGAGCACCTCCTGGAAGCTCGTCAGGTTCGCATACACATCGTCTTTCCTGCTCGCCTGCTTCGCGCGGGCGCGCTGCTCCGACATGAGCCGGTCGAACGCATCGAGGTCGACGTCGACACCGCGCTCGGCAGCGATCTCCTGGGTCACCTCGACCGGGAACCCGTGGGTGTCGTGCAAGCGGAACGCGACGTCGCCCGGTACCAACTCGGGCCGCGACGCCAGAGACTCCTCGAGCAGCGTCATGCCGCGCTCGAGCGTGGCGCGGAAGCTCGCTTCCTCGTTGGCGAGGATCGACGCGACCCAGCTCTCGTTCGTCTTGAGCTCGGGGTACGCGTCGCCCATCGTCTCGATGGTCGTGTCGACGAGGGCGGGCAGAACCGGCGAGTGCACACCCAGCAAGTACGCGAACCGAACGGCGCGACGGATCACGCGCCGGAGCACGTAGCCGCGATCTTCGTTGCTCGGTACGACGCCGTCGTTCACGAGGAGCGTCATCGTGCGAGCGTGATCGGCCAGGATGCGCAACGCGTAGTCGATGTCGTCGTCGGCTCCGAGGCGCTTGCCGGTGACCGACTGCGCGGTCTCGAGGAGCGGCGCGAACAGATCGGTGTCGAAGGCCGTGCGACCGCCTTCCAGCAGCATGAGCCAACGCTCGAATCCGGCGCCGGTGTCGATGTTCTTGGCGGGGAGCTCGGTGAGATGACCGTCGCCGTGGCGGAAGTCAGTCATGAACACCAGGTTCCAGAACTCGATGTAGCGGTCGCTCCCGCCGAACTTGGGGCCGCCCTCCTCGCCCCACTCCGCGCCGCTGTCGAAGTGGATCTCGGAGCTCACGCCGCAGGGGCCGGTCTCCCCCATCTCCCAGTAGTTCTCCTTGCCCATCCGTTGGATGCGCTCGATGGGCACGCCGATGTCGTCGTGCCAGATCGCCTCCGCCTCGTCGTCGGTGTCGTGCACGGTGATCCAGATGCGATCACCGTCGAAGCCGGTCACGTTCGTCACGAAGTCCCAGGCCCAGGCGATCGCGTCACGCTTGAAGTAGTCGCCGAAGCTCCAGTTGCCGAGCATCTCGAAGAAGGTCAGGTGGCGGCGGGTACGACCGACCTCGTCGATGTCGTTGTGCTTGCCAGCGAGCCGGACGCACTTCTGCACAGACGAGGCGCGCGGAGGCCTGTACGGCACCGGCTCTTCACCGAGGAAGTACGGGACGAACTGCATCATCCCCGAGTTGGTGAACATGGGAGCGGTGGGATGGTGAGGGATCAGGCCGGCCGAGGGCACGAATGTGTGGTCACGTTCCTGCCAGAACGTGATCCACGCGCGCCGGAGCTCCTCGGCATTCATAGAACCACCGAGGCTACTGCCGGGCTCAGCGCCTTCCGGTGCTGGTTGCAACCCGCCGGCGCACTCGGCGGCTGGCGTACAACGCGATGACCCCGAGCGCCAAGATCGACGCGTCGACCTCAGCAACGCGGCGGACGTCGAGGCCGGTGCGGGGCAATGCCGTGCTCGACACCGGCCCCGGCGTTCGGTTCACCGACACTCCCTCGACGCTGGCGGGCGTGGTCGTCGGAGCCGTCGCCGGTGGGACGCTCCCGCTACCGCCACTCGACCCACTCGAGCCCATGCCGCTCCCTCCCCCGCCTCCGCTCGGCGGCGGCACCGTCGCGTCGAATGCGAGCGGCACGACTGCGGCTTCGATCGTCGGGCCGAGGAAAGCGACCGACAGCGTGCACGCACCGGGTGCGGACGCGCAGTCGATGGCCGGATCGTTCGACGACGGCGGCGGCGGCGAGAAGAGCGCCGCGGTGGCCGGGGCGGGCGCCCGGCTCACGGGCTCGACCGGCTTCGCGACCGGCGGCGGCGGGCTCGACAGCGTGAGCACGCGCTTCAGGAGGAAGTCGCCCTGGAGGTGTCCGGCGTCGTCGACGTTCCCTGATTGCAGGGTCGACAGATCGCAACTGTTCGCGTCGACTGCTCCTGCCTTGCACTGAACCACGAACAGCGATGCTCCGGGCGGGAACCCGTCGGCGGCTACCCTCACGGTCTGCCCGTCGACGAGACCGGTCGACGGGATCACCGTCGCACTGGGCGGCGGTAACGGCGAAGCATTCGGATCGAAGCTGATCGGCGCGCTCGCGTTCGTCGGGAAGTCGGATTCGTCGAGTGCGTTCACGACGCACGTACTCGCACTGACGCTGCAGTCGAGCGTGCTCGGCTGCCCATTCGGACCGAAGGTGTCGACGTGCGTCCGCACCTCGAGGGTTGCCGAGAACGTGCCATCGGCGCTGGTGACGGCCTGGCGATAGACGGAGATCGAACAATCGCCCGAGACCAACGTTGCGCCCGCCTTGCATTGCGTCATGACGACCGGGTTCGACGGAGTGAAGCCGGATCCGCTCACTCGTACGATCTGGCGATCGGCGAGCCCGGTGCTCGGCGTGACGGTGATCGCGGGCGGCGGTGGGAGCGGCTTCGAGCCGTCGAAGCCGAGGTTGGTCCTGCCGAGCGGACCACCCGCGGCCTGCGCGGTCACGACACAAGCACCGACCGCGCTGGCACAGTCGAGCCGCGTGCCGTCCACATAGATCGCACGGCGCACCGTGATGCCGACCGCGATCGCACCCGTCGGATCCGCCGTGCCGCCGCCGACACCGAAAAGGCCGGCCGCGCACTTCGCGAGATCGGACGCGGCGCACTCCTGGACGAGCACGTTCTCGCCGGGGATGAAGCCGCTCGCGTTGACCGCCACCTGCTGGCGGTCGACGAGACCAGACGAGGGATTCGCGGCCACGACGGGCGGCGGCAACGGAGGCGCGTTGGGGTCGAACGTGATCGTCATCCCGCTCGACGTCGTGAAGTCCGAGAGGTCGGCCATGCCGACGACACACGGCGACGCCGCGGTGGCGCAGTCGACGGTTCCGTTCTGCGTCTGGATGGTTCGCTTCAATCGCAGCACGAACGACGCTCCGCCGGATCCATCCGAGTTGCCCGTGCGGCTGGTCGAGAGATCGCAGTCGCTCGTGTTGCGCGACGTGCTGACGGCCGCGGAGCACTCGGCGCTCCCGACACTGATGTTCGGCTTGAATCCGGAGCCGGTCACGGTGACCGGTTGGCCGTCGGCCAGGCCGGTCGACGGGTCGACCTTCACGACGACCGCGGCCGACGCCGGCGACGCGACGATCACCGAGACGGTGATCGTCATCACCATCACCGCCAGCACCACGACTCCCCGCGCTCGAACCATGCGGCCCCCCGACGGCACACACTACGGCGCGGCGACCCGCCCCGCCCCAGGATCAGGACTCGGCGGGGCCCCGGCCGGACCCGAGCTCGGCGCGGATCTCGGCCTCGCGCTCCCGCATCGCCTCACGGCCCTCGGCTACCGCGGCCCGAAGGTCCGCGCCCAGCCCGCGCAGGGCGCCGGCCAGGTCGGCGGAGACCCGCTCGGGCGTGTACCGCTGCATGGTGTCGCGCACGAAGCGCATGAGCCAGAACGACACGCCGAAACCGAAGCCGGCTCCGATCACGAGCCAGAAGAGACGTTTGAACACCCTGTGTCAGTCGCCCTTGGTGCGGCGGAAGCGACGGGCGGCTCGGCCGGTGCCCGACGCGAACGCGATGGCCTTGATCACCGGATTCGAGAAGGCCAGATAGGCGAGTCGTGATGCCGAGTCGACGGTCGACGAGATCGACTCCGCGGTGCCGAGCAGGTTGTCGACCCGCTCGAGCTCGACGTTCGCCTGGCTAACCGCGACGCGCATCTCCGTGACCACCGGCAGCGTCTCGCGTCGAAGCTCCTGGATCGCATTGCGCAGCTCGCGCAACGTGCGGTTCAGCGCGTAGATCGCAACGAGCAGCACCGCAACGGCGAGAGCGCAGGCGACCGCCACGACGACGGCCGCGGTGTCACTCGTGTCCATCGTCGCTCTCGCTGCGGATGCGGGCCATGCGCGTTGCGATCTCCTGTTCGAAGCCGTGTGGGGAGGGTTCGTAGTACGTCCGCCCCTCGACCTCCGGTGGGCGGTAGTGCTGCTCGACCCAGCCCCTGGGGTCGTCGTGAGGATAGTGGTAACCGGCACCGTGCCCGAGACGTTCGGCCCCGTAGTACCCGGACCCCCGCAGGTGGGGCGGCACCTCTCCGGCCGGGCCGCTGCGCACGTCCGCCAGCGCGTTCCAGATGGCGGTCGCCGAACGATTCGACTTCGGTGCGGTGGCCAGATGCACGACGGCTTGGGCCAGGTTGAGCTGCGCCTCGGGGAGCCCGACGAACTCCACGGCGCGCGCCGCCGCGTCGGCCACAACCAGCGCCAGCGGGTCGGCCATGCCGACGTCCTCGGACGCGAGGATGACGAGACGTCGCGCGATGAAGCGGGCGTCCTCACCTGCTTCGAGCATGCGTGCCAGCCAGTAGAGGCCGGCGTCGGCGTCTGATCCGCGGATGCTCTTGATGAACGCGCTGATCACGTCGTAGTGCTCGTCGCGTCCGTAGCGCAGTGCCTTCGTGCCGATCGCGGCTTCCGCGTCCGCGAGCGACACGCGGGGCGCGGCTCCGTCGGCGCGCGCCCGTGCCAGCGCCGCCGCCACCTCGACGGTCGTCAGCGCCTGACGGCCGTCGCCCGTCGTCAGACGCACGAGGTGCTCGCGCGCGTCGTCATCGATCGTTGCGCCCTCCGCCTCGAGGCCGCGAGCGATGAGCGCGTCCGTGGCTTCGGCGTCGAGGGGCTCGAGGCGAAACAACGTCGAACGCGAGAGGAGCGGCGCGTTCACCTCGAAGTACGGATTCTCGGTCGTCGCGCCGATCAGCACGATCAATCCGCTCTCGACCGACGGGAGCAGCGCATCCTGCTGCGCCTTGTTGAACCGGTGTACTTCGTCGAGGAACAGGATCGTGGGCTGATCGTGCTCTCCCAGGCGGCGCTCCGCGCGTTCCAGCACCTCGCGTACGTCCTTGACCCCGGCGCTCACGGCCGAGAGCTGCTCGAACGCCTTGGCCGTGACCCGCGCGATCACCTTCGCGATGGTGGTCTTCCCCGTGCCCGGCGGACCCCAGAAGATGACGGACGACAGTCGGTCGCCCTCGATCAGCGAGCGCAGTGGTGCACCGGGCGCGAGGAGGCGCTGCTGGCCCACGACGTCGTCGAGGCGGGTCGGGCGCAGGCGATCGGCGAGCGGGGCCCGCGCCGCCAGACGCTCCGCGGCCACCGACGCGAACAGGTCGTCCCCCTTCGGCACGGGCCGAGGCTAACGGCGAGCCGGTGGTAGACAACTGGACTCGATGAACGCAACCGCCGTGCAGGTCCTCACGTTTGCAGCCGTAGCCGTGACGATCGGGCTGTACGTGCTCTTCGTCGTGTGGCGGTATCGCGTTGACCGCCGCAAGAAGGCGGCCCAGAACCAGGTGGACGCTTCGATGTCGAGCGCGATCGCGAGAGCTGCCGCGATCGCCGGCGAGCCGCGCTCCGAGCCCGACATCGTGGCGCTGGCCGATCGTCCCACGTCCGACGTGGCGCCGAACGCGCCTGCACCGGCTGCCGTACCGGTCGCCTCGGCGCGGACACTGGCCGACGTGCTCGCCGGGATCAAGCTGCCGAACGAACTCGCGCCGCTCACGTCGATCGCGCCACGACTCGGCGTCGGTGATCGAGTCGCGTTCTGGACCGATACCGCGCCGGCCGAGGCCGTCGGCACGGCGTTCGCCGATGAGCTCGAGCGCCTTGGTTACGCAGTCACACCGTTGAACGAATGCTCGCTCGCGGCGCGCCGTGACGACGTGACACTGAGCGTGATGATCCATCCGGAAGGCCGCAGTGCGGTGATCGGCAACCAGACCGCGTTCGCCTCGGTACCCGAGCAGGCCGTCGTGATCGAGGTGTGGGTCGTCGACTGACCCGGCGGCCGGTCAGGTCGTCTTCGGCAGCAACCGGATGCCGAGCTCACCGAGCTGGCGCTCGTCGACCGGGCTCGGTGCACCGGTCATGGGATCCAGCCCGGACTGCGTCTTCGGGAAGGCGATGATCTCGCGGATGTTCTCCTCGCCGGCGAGGATCGCGATGAGACGCTCGGTGCCGATCGCGAACCCGCCGTGGGGCGGCGCGCCGTAGCGGAACGGCGTGAGGAAGAACCCAAAGCGGCGCATCGCCTCCTCCGGGCCGATGCCGATGAGGTCGAAGATCCGCTGTTGCAGATCCGGCTCATGGATCCGGATGCTGCCCGAGCCCAGCTCCCAGCCGTTCAACACGAGGTCATAGGCCTGGCTGCGCACCGACATCGGATCGGATTCGAGCAGGGTCATGTCATCGGGATGCGGGCGCGTGAACGCGTGGTGCGCGGGCTTCGGGCGCCCGTCGTCGGTGACACCGACGAACATCGGGAAGTCGACGACCCACACGTACTGGTACGGGCCTTCGCTCACCGGCGGGCGTCCGAGGTCGTTCCGCAGCTGGCCGAGCACCTCGCAGGTCGTCATCCATTCATCGGCCACGAGGAGCAGGACGTCGCCCGGCTGCGCCTGCAGCTCGCGCACGAGCGCGTGCCGCTCGTCGTCCGACAGGAACTTCGTGAGGGGTGATTCGAGCGCGGCGCCGTCGCCGACCCGGAACCACGCGAGGCCCTTGGCCCCGACCTTCTTCGCACGGTCGGTGAGCGCACCGAGCTTGTTGCGCGTGAGCGTGCTGCTGTGACCCGAGGCGACGATGCCCTTGACCGACGCCGCCTGGAACACGCGCGCTTCCGTCTTCGCGAAGACCTCGCCGAGATCGATCAGCTCCATACCGAAGCGCAGATCGGGCTTGTCGACTCCGAACCGGTTCATCGCCTCGTGCCAGGTGATACGCGGGATCGGGTCGGGGCGCACGCCGGTCACCGCCTCCGCGGCGTCGAGCACGGCGACGTCGGTGAACGCGAGCACCTCGTCCTGCTCGACGAAGCTCGCCTCGAAATCGAACTGCATGAACTCGTACTGCCGATCGGCGCGGAGGTCCTCGTCGCGCAGGCACCGGGCGATCTGGAAGTAGCGCTCGACGCCCCCGACCATCAGCAGCTGCTTGAACAGCTGCGGGCTCTGCGGCAGCGCGTAGAACGAGCCCGGGCTCTGACGAGAGGGAACGATGAACTCGCGCGCGCCCTCCGGCGTGGATGGCATCAACATTGGCGTCTCGACCTCGATGAAGCCCTGACGCTCCATCGCCCGCCGCAGCGCGGAGTTCACGGTCGCGTGGACGTCGAGGTTGCGCTGCATGCGGGCTCGCCGCAGGTCGAGGTATCGGTACTTCAGCCGCACGCTTTCGTCGACGTCGATCCGGTCGTCGAGCGGGAACGGCGGCGGTTCCGCGACGCTCAGGATCTCAACCGTGCAGTCCTTCACCTCGACGTGACCGGTCGCGAGGCGTTCGTTCTCGTATCCCTCGGGCCGCTGGTGCACGGTGCCGGAGACCCGCACGACGTACTCGGCGCGTAGATCGTGCGCCCCGTCGACCACGCACTGCACGACGCCGGTGCGATCCCGCAGGTCGATGAACGCGAGGTGCTCGCCGTGCTCGCGCCGGCTGTCGACCCAGCCGCACAACGACACCTGCTCGCCGATGTGCTCGGCGCGGAGCTCGCCCGACCAATGCGTGCGCATGCTCACTGCAGCAACTTCCTCACGTGGTCGACGACGTCGGCGCGCGAGACGACGTCCTGTTGGTGGCTCGACAGGTCGCGCACGGTGACGGTGCCGTCGCCCGCCTCTTGTTCTCCGATGATGAGCGCGACGCGCGCGCACGTGCGATCGGCCTGCTTCATCTGTGCCTTCATCGACCGGCCGTCGAAGCCGCGATCGGTGCGGATGTGCGCGGCGCGCAGCTCGCGCGTGAGCTCCAGCGCGTGCCGGCCGTCGACGACGTCGATCACGAAGGCATCCACCGTGGCGATCGGTGTTCCGAACACGCCCTCCGCGTCGCACACCATGAGAATTCGCTCGATGCCGGCGCCGAATCCGATGCCGGGGGTGGGTGGCCCGCCCATCTGCTCGGTGAGCCCGTCGTAACGGCCCCCGCCGCCGACTGCGTTCTGGGCGCTGCCGAGGGCGTCGGCTGCGAACTCGAAGATGGTGCTCGTGTAGTAGTCGAGGCCGCGCACGAGCCGCGGAGCTACCTCGTGTTCGAGGCCGTGCTCACGGAGGCCGACCCGGACGCGCTCGAAGTGGGCCGCGGCGGCATCGGACAAGTAGTCCGTGATGACCGGTGCCCCGCCGATCACCTCGGCGTCCGCCGCGCGCTTCGAGTCGAGCACGCGCAACGGGTTGACCTCGAGGGTCTCGCGCGACTGTTCGGTGAGATCGGCGCGGTGAGCCAGCAGATACTCCCGCAGCGCGTCGAGATAGAGAGGGCGCGTGTCGGCATCGCCGAGCGTGTTCACGAGCAGGCGGACGCGTTCCAGGCCGAGGGATCGATAGAAGGCGCCGAGCAGCGCGATGACCTCGACGTCGAGGTCGGGGTCGTTCGACCCAAGTGCCTCGATGCCGAGCTGGTGATGCTGGCGATAGCGCCCGGCCTGAGGTGCCTCCGCTCGGAAGTTGGGTGCGACGTACCAGACCTTCCACGGCGGCGTGGGCCGGTGCTCGACGTAGGCCCGCACGACCGACGCGGTGCCCTCGGGCCGCAGCGCGAGGTGACGGCCGCCGCGGTCCTCGAAGTCGTACATCTCCTTGCGCACGATGTCGGTCGACGCGCCCACGCGTGCGAACACCTCGTAGTGCTCGAACATCGGCGGGATGTGCAGTCCATACCCGGCGAGTGACGCCTGCTCGGCGAAGCGCGCCACGAGCTGCTGCCACCGTGCGGAATCGGGTGGCAGCACGTCGTGCGTGCCCTTCGGGGCCCGGAACGTGTCGGAGTCTGCGATCCAGCGACGTTAGTGGGAGGCTCCCCGACCCCCGAACCGCGTTCGCACGGGCAGGAGACGCTCAGCGCGGGTCGGCGCGGTCGAGGTTCCAGTGGCGGGCGACACTCGTGAGCCAGCCGCCGTCGCCGATCGGGAGCAGCGCGAAGCGAGTGATGGTGCGTTGGCCGCCTTCATGGTCGCCGTACAGCAGATGAATGGTCATGGCGCGGTGTTCCTCGATCGCCTCGCGCGCGGCGATGAACACCGGATCGGACCGATCGCGGAGTGCCCCCTGCCAGAACCCGACATCGCCGCCCGCCACGTAGAGGTCGCGGGTCAACCGGCGGAACTCGTCCTCGGGCGGCGGGTCCGGGTAGTCGTCGGTCGTCGCCCGGCGGGCCGCGAAGTGCCAACGATCGAGCACCGCCAGGCCGCTGCCCACGTTGCGCAACCCCATCGCGAGGTAGATCACGTCATTGGTCGACTCGGCGATGCCCCGTCCGCCGTCGACCTTCACCCACTTGTCATCGACGAAGCCGACCTTCTCAGTGGGGTCCTGCAGCCGCGACGAGACGAGCACCGGCCGGATGCCGGCGAGCAGCGCCCGTTCGGTCACGCGGGCCGAACGGTTGGCCGACCGAACCGCGGCAAAGGTCGCCATCGCGAGCACGAGGGTGCCGCCCGCCGTCGCGAGCGACGACACCGTCGACCAATCGACCATCAATTGATCCTACGAAGTGGATCGAAGCGCGAACTTCTCGAGGACCTGCCACGTTCCCCGCGCCGCGCGGTAACCCATCAGGTGTACGTGCGCGGCGCGGGCCGGTATCGGCAGGTCCGCGGCCACGCTCTCGGCCGCCGAGCGCATGCGGTCGATCGGCGCGTCCTCCGCGACGCAGAGGTGGGGAACGATCTCCGCGAACGCCCCCCCGTAGGGCGGGTACTGAGGGAACCGCTTCACCACGCCCGTCGTCATCTCCCGAAACGAGCTGTCGGGCCGAGGTGCGACGTACGCCACACGATCACCGAACCACTTCATTTCGGCCAGCTCGAAGTCGAAGGCATCGACGCTCGCGAAAATTGTCGAGAGCGCGGAGCTCACCGCGGAGTCGAGGACGCCGACAGGCGCGAACGGATACAGGACGGTGATGTGAGCGGGCATGGCGTGGCCGGGATCGAGCTCGGCCCGCAGGTCTCGGACCGTCGACTCCGCCTCCGGCACGAGTACGACGAGTGCCGACTCCGCGGGCGATCCGGCCGAGCGGCGGGCGATGCCGGCCAGCCGCCGCGCCGCACTTCGAAGCCGGTGCGTCGCGTCGTTCACGCCTCGACGTCCCCCAACCACCTCGGAAGGCTGGCGGCGGAGTCTCGCATCGCAATCCGCACATCTGTGCCCGAACGTCGGGCGAGGGTCTCCAACACGCTCGTGGCAGCCTGCCGGGCACGACCCCCGTCTCCATGGAACGGCAGCGGCTCGACCAGATGGCGCAAGAGCACATCGATGTCGAACTCATCCGAGCGCCGCGGCGGGTACCCCGCGTGAAACAACAACTGCACCGGCGCGGAGAGGCAGGCGACCGTCCGGCCGTCGATCGTGCCGGACGTGATCGCGCGCTCCTTGGCAGTGTCCTCGTCCACACCGAGCGCGCTGCTTACCAACGACCAGTCGATGCTGACGAGATCGACGCGGTGGCCGCCACCGTCGTCCAGCAACAACGACTGCGGCATCCAGACACCGGGTGCATGGAGCTTCTCGACCTTCCGGAACCCGAGAGGCGCAAGTGCTGCGCACGCAAGATCAACGGCGACCTCGTAGTCGTCGATGATGATGTCGACGTCGGCGTGCGCGCGCCTCATCTCCCCATCCAATGCGTCGACGGCCCACCCTCCCGCCAGCGTGCAGACGACGCCCACGGCCTCGACCGTGGCCAGCACCACGAGCAGATCGCTCGACCTGATCGTCCCCAGCCCCCATCGGCGCGCCCGGTCTGCGACCCTCATCGCCAGGCCGCGTGCCGGCGACGCATTCACGGCCCACCTCAACGGCCGAGCCACTGCCTGTATTGCGCGAAGGCGCACGAAAGCGACGTAGGTGGCAACCAGTCTCATTCGCGCACGGCGCGCAACCGTGGGCGGTGAGGTCGAGACGGAGCGGGGCACGGCACCAAGTCGACAGCGCCGCCACGACGCGGTCAAAACGAGCGCCCAATTCGCGTCCAACAGGCGACCGACGTCGAAGGCGACGAAGCACTCTTCGGCAGCCAGACGAAGGGGGTGGCGACGTGCTTCGGCTCAGCGCAGACGATGACCAAGCCTTTCTCACCTGACTACGTCTCGCGGCGCCGGCCACTGGCCGCGTACGTGGCATCCGGGGCGCTCGCGTTCGTGGTCGCGGTTGCTGCTGCGGCACCGCCCGCAGCCGCATCGACGAGCATCACCGTGACGATGACGGCGTCCTCGACGTCCGTTGAAGCGGGACAGTCGGTCACGCTCACCGCCAGCGCGAGTCGCAACATGTCCGGAACCGGGCAATACCTCGAGGTCTACGACCAAACCGGCGGACGGGTACTCGTCGCGTGTGGGTCCGGTACGACGTGCACGACGACGGTCACGCAACCATCGGCTTCGACACGCACCTACCGAGCGCAGGCCGCGAAGTCCACGACCGCGTCCGGGGTCACCGCCCAGTCCGGAGCTCTCACCGTCACGTGGACCGATCGCCCTGCGACCGACCCGGTTATGGTCGCCGCGGGCGACATCGCTTGTGATCCCGCCGACCCGAACTTCGGTGGTACCTCGTCGTCGACGTGTCAGATGGCGGCGACCGCGAACCTCATCAAGCAGATCAATCCGTCGTACCTCCTTCCCATCG
>DASZHU010000290.1:0-2719 GCA_035937605.1 Acidimicrobiales bacterium
TGCTTGTCGTGGATCGACACACCCTGGTCGCGGTACACACGCTGCACTTCGTCAACGAGGTACTGCTGGGTCTCGCGCACACCTTTGATCTCGAGCAGCTTCTTCGGGTCGAGCGGGCTCTTCTCGTCGCCGACCAGACGGTCGCCGGCCTGCACGTCCTGACCGTCACGCACACCAAGGTGCGCACGCCGGGAAACGGCGTACTCGAACTCGGTGCCGTCGTCGGCAACGACCGTGATGACACGCTCGCCCTTCTCGTTCTCGCCGAGCCGGATCACTCCGGACACGTCGGCCATCAGCGACGCGCTCTTCGGGGTCCGAGCTTCGAACAGCTCGACCACGCGGGGCAGACCGTGCGTGATGTCCTCACCCGCCACACCACCGGTGTGGAAGGTACGCATCGTGAGCTGGGTTCCGGGCTCACCGATCGACTGGGCTGCCACGATGCCGATCGCCTCACCGAGGTCGGCGATCTTGCCGGTGGCGAGCATGCGGCCGTAGCAGCACGAGCACACACCGGAGACCGTCTCGCAGGTGAGCACCGAACGCACACGCACACGCGTGATGTTCGGGTCGTCGGCGATGAGGTGCATCCAGTCGTCGTTGACCTCGGTGTTGCGCGGGATGACGGTTCCGTCGGCCAGCGTGAGGTCTTCGGCGAGGCAGCGACCGAGCAAGCTCGTCTCGAGCAGACGCAAGCTCTCGGGGCCGGGCAGCACTTCTTCCACCCAGATACCGCGGACCGTGTCGCACGCGATCTCGCGCACGATCAGCTCCTGCGCGACGTCGACGAGTCGACGGGTCAGGTAGCCGGAGTCGGCGGTACGCAGCGCAGTGTCGGCGAGTCCCTTCCGTGCACCGTGAGTGGAGATGAAGTACTCCAACACCGAGAGGCCTTCACGGAAGTTGCTCTTGATCGGGCGAGGGATGATCTCACCACGCGGGTTGGCGACGAGACCACGCATGCCGGCGATCTGACGCACCTGCATGACGTTTCCTCGGGCACCCGAGCCCACCATCATGTCGATGGGGTTGAACTTCGTGGACTGCAGGAGATCCTGCATGGCCTTCGTCACCTGGTTGGTGGCGTCGGTCCAGATCTCGATCTCCTGCTGGCGGCGCTCGTCGTCGGTGATGATGCCGCGGTCGTACTGACTCTCGACCTTGGCCGCTTCGCCTTCGAACTGCTCGAGCAGACCCGCCTTGGCCGGCGGCGTCGTGACGTCGGAGATGGAGATCGTGAGACCCGCGCGCGTCGACCACTCGTAACCGAGAGCCTTCAGCTTGTCGAGGCTGTCCGCGACGACCGCCTTGTCGTAGAGCACGACGAGCTCGCTCACCACTTCGGTGATGTCGCGCTTACGCATCGGCCGGTCGACGAACGGGAAGTCGTCGGGGAACGCGGTGTTCAGCAGGAACCGCCCGAGGGACGACTCGTAGAGCACCGCGCTCGTTCCGTTGTTGCCGTACTCGCGCAGCACGGCGCTCGTGGGCGATCCGGCGCCATTCTCATCAATGGTGGGGCGCGGGAAGCGGTCGACCGGGAACTTGCTGGCCGGCACCCGCACCTTGATCTTGGTGTGCAACGACACCGTTTCGCCCTCGGCCGAGTAACGCTCCTCGTACGCGGCAACCGCCTCGTCGAGCGACGCGAACACGCGACCGGTCCCGGCGCCACCGTCGACCTGCTCGGTCATGTAGTAGACGCCGATGATCATGTCCTGGCTGGGCACCGCGATCGGGCGACCCGACGCCGGCGACAAGATGTTGTGCGCCGACAGCATGAGCAGCCGGGCCTCGGCCTGCGCCTCCGCGGAGAGCGGAAGGTGCACGGCCATCTGGTCACCGTCGAAGTCGGCGTTGAACGCCGCGCACACGAGCGGGTGGATCTGGATCGCCTTGCCCTCGACGAGCACGGGCTCGAAGGCCTGGATGCCGAGACGGTGAAGCGTTGGCGCACGGTTCAGGAAGACGGGGTGTTCCTTGATGACCTCTTCGAGGACGTCCCACACCTGCGGGCGGGCGCGCTCGACCATGCGCTTCGCACTCTTGATGTTCTGCGCGTACTCGAGGTCGACGAGCCGCTTCATGACGAACGGCTTGAACAGCTCGAGCGCCATCTGCTTGGGGAGACCGCACTGGCGGAGCCGCAGCTGCGGACCGACCACGATCACCGAACGACCCGAGTAGTCGACGCGCTTGCCGAGCAGGTTCTGGCGGAATCGGCCCTGCTTGCCCTTCAACATGTCGGAGAGCGACTTCAGCGCGCGGTTTCCGGGCCCGGTAACGGGACGGCCCCGACGGCCGTTGTCGAACAGCGCGTCGACCGCTTCTTGCAGCATGCGCTTCTCGTTGTTGATGATGATCTCGGGAGCGCCGAGGTCGAGAAGTCGCTTCAACCGGTTGTTGCGGTTGATCACGCGGCGGTAGAGGTCGTTGAGGTCGGAGGTCGCGAACCGGCCACCGTCGAGCTGCACCATCGGGCGCAGGTCGGGCGGGATCACCGGGATGACGTCGAGGATCATGCCCATCGGCGAGTTGTTGATCTTGCCGGAGTCGTCGCGGCGGTTGAACGCCGACACGACCTTCAGGCGCTTGATCGACTTCGCCTTGCGCTGACCCTTGGCGGTGGCGATGGTCTCCTTGAGCTCGGCTTCGACCTCGGCGAGGTCGAGCCGCGACACGAGGTCCTTGACGGACTCCGCGCCCATACCGCCCG
>DASZHU010000291.1:0-7442 GCA_035937605.1 Acidimicrobiales bacterium
GGTCGCCTTGCGCTGCTATGCCTATCGGCATGCGCTTCGCGATCAAGACCTCGCCCCAGCACACGAACTTCAAGGACATGCTCGCCGTGTGGCAGGCGGCCGACGAGATGCCGATCTTCGAATCGGGCTGGACCTTCGACCACTTCTACCCGATCTTCTCCGACTATACCGGGCCGTGCCTCGAGGGTTGGGTGACCACGACCGCGCTCGCGCAGGCGACCAAGCGGCTGAGAGTCGGCGTGCTCGTGACGGGCAACGTGTACCGCCATCCCGCCGTCCTGGCGAACATGGCGGCATCGCTCGACGTGATCTCCGATGGCCGGCTCGAGCTCGGGCTCGGCGCGGGCTGGAACCAGCAGGAGTGCGACGCGTACGGCATCGAGCTCCCACCGCTGCGGGAGCGCTTCGACCGGTTCGACGAGGCCGTCGAGGTCATCGTGAAGCTGCTCACGGAGACCACCGCCAACTTCTCCGGCACGCACTACCAACTCGTCGACGCGTACAACGAACCGAAGCCGGTGCAGAAGCCACACCCGCCTATCGTGATCGGGGGCGGCGGCGAGAAGCGCACGCTGCGCACGGTGGCGCGATGGGCGCAGCACTGGAACGTGCCGGGCGGCGGCGTCGACGAGTACCTCCGCAAGCGCGACGTGCTGCATCGGCACTGCGCGGACATCGGCCGCGACCCGTCGGAGATCATGACCTCGACCCACCTCCGGCTCGATCCGAACAACATGGACGCCCTGGCGAGCGACACCAAGGCCTTCAACGACGCCGGCCTCGATCTCGGGATCGTGTACCTGCCTCCTCCCCACACGCCGGCGATCCTCGAGCCGCTGGCCGACGCGCTGGCGCCGTTCGCGAGTTGACCGACGCGGTCGCGGTCGACGACCCGGCCGATCCGAGGCTCTTCGACTTCGTAGAGCTCCGCGACGGGCGCTCACCGGACGGCGCGTTCATCGTCGAAGGGCTCAATCCCCTTGCCGAGTTGGTGCGCTCGGAGTACCCGGTGCGATCGGTGCTCGTCGCGCAGTCGAAGCTCGCCAAGGTCGCACCGTTGCTCGATGGCATCGACGCTCCGCTCTACGTCGGAGACATGCCGCTTGTGCGCGCCACGGTTGGCTTCAACCTGCACCGCGGGGTGGTCGCGTCGGCACAACGGCTCGCGACGCCGACGCCACTCTCGCTGCTGGACGGCGCCCGCCGGATCGCGGTGCTCGAGAACCTCAACGACGTGGAGAACCTCGGCAACCTGTTCCGCAGCGCCCGCGCCTTCGGGATCGACGCGGTGCTGCTCGACCCGCAGACCGCCGATCCGCTGTACCGCCGCTGCGTACGGGTGTCGATGGGGCACGTGCTGCACGTGCCCTTCGCTCGGTTCGAGCACTGGCCCGGCGCGATCGCCGAGCTCCGCGCCACGGGGTTCACGGTCGCAGCGCTCACGCCGGCGCCGGACGCGATGTCGATCGACGAATTCGCGGCGGACCGCGTCGCATGGCTGCTCGGAGCGGAGGGCCCGGGTCTCACCGATGACGCGATGCTGCGCGCCGACGTGCGAGTGCGCATCCCGATCACGGAACGCGTGGACTCCTTGAACGTCGGAACCGCGGCCGCGATCGCCTTCCGCCACTGACACGGACCGTTTCGCGGCCAAACGCTTACCCTGGCGCACGACGCGAGCGAACGTGGAGGCGTGACGATGGCGGTGCACCGAGTCGAGCTGTCCCTTCCGGCCACCGACATCCAGAACGCGGACGTCACGGTCAACGTGTGGAGCGACGACGAGCTCCTGGGTGAGCTCCGCATCAGCCGCGGCACCATCGATTGGCGACCCGGCCGGCGGCAGTACCTCTGGTCGATGGAGTGGGAGCGCTTCGACGAGGTGATGCGGGCGAACGGCCGGCGCTCGTGACCCGCGAGTGAAGGGTCGGGCTACCGGGCTCCCCGCAACAGCACGCCCGGCCGGGCTCCGGTGTCCTCGCCGCGGTCGAAGGTGACCAGACCCGAGTTGATCGTGGCGACATAGCCGTCGGACCTCTGGATCAGCCGCGATGCGCCGCCGGGCAGATCCGACACGGACTCCGGCCGGCGGAGCTGGAGCCGGTCGAAGTCGATGATGTTGACGTCAGCCTTCTTGCCAGGCGCGAGCGCGCCCCGATCGCCGAGCCCGAACAGTGCGGCGGTGGCGCCGGAGATCTTCTGCACGGCCGTCTCGATCGGGATGCGATCGTGCGTCCGATCACGGGCCCAATAGCTGAGCATGTACGTCGTCGTGCTCGCGTCGCAGGTCTGTCCCGCGTGTGCACCGCCGTCACCGAGCCCGAACGCCGAGGTCGGATGCATCAACATCTCGCGCGCCGCGTCGAGGTTGCCCTCGGTGTAGTTCAGGACCGGAGAGTTGAGCAGCTCGCGTCCGCCGTCGACGAGCAGCAGATCGAACAGCACCTCCCACATCGGTCGACCCTGGGCCTTCGCGATGCCGGCGACGCTGTCGGCACGCGACGGCTCGTAGTTGGGAGGATCACCGAGCACGAAGATGCGCGCCGGGTGCATGAACCCCGAGATGATCGGATCGTTCTCCAGTGCTCTCGCCTCGTCCACGAGCCGATCACGCAACGCGGGGAGCCGCGCCGCTTGTTCGGCCCACGGATAGAGGCCGACCTCGGCCCACGTCGGACAGAAGTTGAACGGATGGAAGGTCTGCAGCCCGAGGAGCAGCGAGACCGTGCGTCCGTGCACCTGCGGAGTGATCGGCGCACCGTCCCGGGCGGCGTCGGCGGACAGCTCGAGCAACTTGCGCCACGCGTCGGGATCGTTGTTGTTCTGGTTCAGCGCAAACGTGACCGGACGGCCGGTGGCCGCGGCCAGCCTGCGCATCCACGCCACTTCCTTCTCGGGGGCGGCGAGGTCCTCGCCCAGCGCGCCGGCGGGCGCCAGCTCGAACACACCGGCACCGAGCTCGCCGAGCACGCGTCCGATGCCGAACAGCTCGTCTTCCGCCGCGAACGTCCCGGGCACGGGCTCACCATCGATCGCGCGGTGGGCGAGCGTGCGCGACGTGGAGAACCCGAGCGCGCCGGCCTCGATACCCTCGCGCACGATCGCGGCCATCGCCGCGATGTCGTCCGCCGTCGCGGGTTCGTTCTTCGCCCCGCGCTCGCCCATCACGTAGCCGCGCACCGCGCCGTGCGGCACCTGCGCGCCCACGTCGATCGCCTTCGGCACGCGGTCGATCGCGTCGAGGTACTCGGGGAACGACTCCCACCCCCATTGGATGCCGGCGGACAGCGCCGCGCCCGGGATGTCTTCGACCCCTTCCATCAGACCGATGAGCCAGTCATGACGTTCGGGCGCGACCGGTGCGAACCCGACGCCGCAGTTGCCCATCACGATCGTCGTCACCCCGTGCCAGCACGACGGCGTCAGCAACGGGTCCCACGTGATCTGGCCGTCGTAGTGGGTGTGCACGTCGACGAAGCCCGGCGTGACGAGCAGACCGTCGGCGTCGATCTCCCGCCCGGCCCGGCCATCGACGCGCCCGACCTCGGTGATCACGCCGTCGGTGATCGCCACGTCGGCAGTCCGAGCGGGAGCCGCCGTCCCGTCGACGACGGTGCCCCCTCTGATGACGAGGTCTGCCATGTCGCCCCCTTACAGCCGCTCGATGATGGTCACGTTGGCCTGGCCACCACCTTCGCACATCGTCTGCAATCCGTACCGACCGCCGGTGCGTTCAAGCTCGTTGAGCAAGGTGGTCATCAGACGCGCTCCGGTGGCGCCGAGCGGGTGACCGAGTGCGATCGCGCCGCCGTTGACGTTGACCTTCGCGAGGTCGGCGCCGGTCTCCTTCTGCCACGCGAGCACGACGGACGCGAAGGCCTCGTTGATCTCGACGAGATCGATGTCACTGAGCGTCATCCCGGTGCGCTGCAACGCGTACGCCGTCGCCGGGATCGGCGCAGTCAGCATCCACACGGGGTCGTCGCCGCGCACCGAGAGGTGGTGGATCCGGGCGCGCGGCGTGAGACCGTGCTCACGCACGCCACGGTCGCTCACGATGAGCATCGCCGCCGACGCGTCGGAGATCTGCGACGACACCGCGGCCGTGAGTCGGCCGCCGTCGACCAGCGTCTCGAGCGAGCGGATCTTGTCCCAGTTCGCCTCGCGAGGACCCTCGTCGTGGTCGAGCCCGTCGAGGGGAACGATCTCGCGCTCGAACCGTCCCTCGGCCTGCGCCCGCAGCGCGCGCTCGTGCGACTCGACCGCGAACGCCTCCATGTCGTCGCGAGCGATGTCCCACTTCTCGGCGATCATCTCGGCCGAGCGGAACTGGCTCACCTCTTGCGTGCCGTACCGGTCGACCCAACCCTTCGATCCGGTGAAGGGATCGGCGAAGCCGAGCTCCTGGCCGGCGACCATGGCGGACGCGATCGGGACCATCGACATCTGCTGCACCCCACCGGCGACCACCACGTCACTCGTGCCGGACAAGACGGCCTGGGCCGCGAAGTGCACGGCCTGCTGCGACGATCCGCACTGCCGGTCGACGGTGGTTCCCGGGACGTGGTCGGGCAGCCCCGCCGCGAGCCAGCACGTTCGTGCGATGTCGCCGGCCTGGCCGCCGATCGTGTCGACACATCCGAAGATCACGTCTTCGACCGCTCCGGGATCGATGTCGGTCCGGTCCATCAGTGCGGTGAGAGCGTGCGCGCCGAGATCGGCCGGGTGCACCTGCGAGAGCCCACCGCCCCGCCGTCCGACCGGAGAGCGAACTGCGTCGATGATGTAGGCCTCGGCCATCAGAGCTCCAGTTCCTTCGCGATGCGATCTCGGTGCCAGGCGGCGTCGCCGTGGGCGCGGGCAAGAACCCAGGTCAACTTCATGAAGCGGTGCAAGTCGTACTCGACGGTGTAGCCGATGGCCCCGTGGCACTGCAGTGCGCGGCGGGCGACGAACGACGCGGCATCCGACGCCATCGCCTTGGCCATCGACACGTCACGCCGTTCCAGCGTCGACAGGGCGCGCCACACCGCGGGACGCGCGAACCGCACCTCCTTGAGTGCGTCGGCCAGCTGGTGCTTGACCGCCTGGAACGATCCGATCGGCACGCCGAACTGGTGACGCTGCTTCACGTACTCGACGGACATGTCGAGCATCCGCTGCCCGAGCCCGACGAGCTGCGCCGCCGCGGCGAGCGCGGCGCGCTCGGGGTCGTCGCGGAACTCTCGCTCGACGATCGGCACTGTGATGCCGGCGTAGCCGATCTCCTCGAACGTCACCGCGAGCAGCACCGGGTCGAACGCGCCGAACTCGTCGAGGCGCCGGAGCACCTCCTCGGAGTCGTGCGGCACCGTCGCCAGGCTTCGGCGGAGCGTGACGCCCGCCTCGATCTCCTCGTCGGCCGGTGCGAACCTCATGCGCGGGGTAGGCCCAACACCCGCTCGGCCGCGATGTTGCGCTGGATCTCGTTCGTGCCGGCATAGATCGGGCCCGACAACGCGAACTGGTAGCCCTTCTCCCACGGTGCGGCCAGGTCGAGATCGGCGCCGATCAGGTCGAGCGCGACCTCGTGCAGCTCGACGTCCAACTCGCTCCACCAGATCTTGTTGATGCTCGACTCCGCGCCGGCCTTCGCCCCGTCGAGCAGTGAGGTGACCGCCTCGAGCGTGAAGAGCTGGTACGCCTCGGCGCGCATCCACGCGTCGACGACGCGCTGACGCAGGTGCACCGGGGACCCCTTCTCGCGGTAGAGGTCGAGCAGACGCGCGGCAGTGGCCATGAAACGCCCCGGCGAGCGCAACGTGAGCCCGCGCTCGGATCCGGTCGTTGCCATCGCCACCGACCACCCGTGGTTCACACCTCCAAGCACGTCGTCATCGGGCACGAACACGTTCTCGAAGAAGACCTCGGCGAACCCCTCGTCGCCGTCGAGTCGGCCGAACCCGCGCACCGTCACACCCTCCGCGTCGAGCGGCACGAGGACGTAGGTGAGGCCCTGGTGGCGCTCACTGTCGGGGTCGGTCCGGAACAGGCCGAAGAGGTGCGTGCAGAAGGCGCCGCGCGTCGTCCACGTCTTCTGGCCGTCGAGCCGCCAGCCACCGTCGACCCGCGCGGCGCGGCTCTGGATTCCGGCAAGGTCGCTGCCCGCGTTCGGCTCGGACCACCCCTGGCACCACAGATCCTGCGCGGCCGCCATGCGCGGCAGGATGCGCGCTTGCTGCTCCGGCGTGCCGAACTCGAACACCGTCGGTGCCAGCAGGAAGATGCCGTTCTGCGTGACGCGCTGCGGACCCCCGGCCCGGTAGTACTCCTCCTCGAAGATCAGCCACTCCCACAACGACGCGCCGCGGCCGCCGAACTCCTCCGGCCACGACACCACCGACCACCGGTGTTCGAACAACAGGCGCTCCCACTCGAGGTGGCGAGCGAACCCTTCACGTGTGTCACCCGACGGCAGCCCGCGGGGCACGTTCGCCTCGAGCCACCTGCGCGCCTCGACGCGGAACGACTCCTCGTCATCCGACCACGTGAGGTCCATCAGCCCTCGAGCCGCTTGAGGCAGGTCTCTGCATCATGGACGATGCGATCGAGCAACTCGGCCACCGACGGTAACTCGCTGATCACGCCGGTGACCTGGCCGGTCGGCAGCACGCCGACCTCGGGCCGGCCGTCGACCATCGACGCCTTGATGAGCATCGGCGCGTTGGCGGCCAGCGCGACCTGACTCCACGAGAGGCCCTGATGCCGCTTCATCGCCCAGCCTTCGCGGAGCAGGTCGCGCAGTGACGTTCTCGTCTCCTTGCGGAACCGCAACGCGGCGGCCGCGGCCCGCGGGAAGCGCAACAGCTTCGGCGAACGCTCGATGCGGTCGACCACGTCGGTGCGAATGACGCGTTGCGGCGCGCCGTCGATCGCGGTCGTCACGACGGTGTCGAACACCGAGGCGTCGACGTAGCGGGCTTTCACGGCGTCCGGAACGCGGCTTTCCTTCGTGAGCAGGAAGCGCGTGCCCATCGCGATTCCCGATGCGCCGTACGCCAGCGCGGCCACCAGCCCTCGGCCGTCGAAGAACCCGCCGGCGGCGATCACCGGGATGTCCACCGCATCGACCACCTGGGGCAGCAGCAGGCTCGTCGGCACCTGGCCGGTGTGCCCACCGCCCTCACTGCCCTGCACGATCACCGCGTCCACGCCCCAGGCGGCCACCTTCTCCGCATGCCGTCTGGCACCGACGGTAGGGACGACCACCGCCCCGGCATCCTTCAGATCGCGGATCAACTGCTCCTTGGGAGCCTGCGCGAACGACGCGACCCGCACTCCCTCGGAGATCAGCAGTTCGACCCGGCGCTTGACGTCGGGCTGGCTCGCACGCAGGTTGACCCCGAACGGCCGGTCTGTGAGCTCCTTCGTCCGCCGGATGGCCGTCTGCAGTTCGTCGAAGC
>DASZHU010000292.1:0-21641 GCA_035937605.1 Acidimicrobiales bacterium
CCGGCGATCGGGGCAGGTCGGTCAGGTGTTTGGGGACGCCACGAGGCACCGTCGGGACGTCCCCCGAGCCGGCGATCCCAGGGTCTACCGTGTAGTCGTGCTCGATGAGAACGCCGTCAACACGCTCATTCGTGCCTACGCCGCCGCGGTCGATCGTCGAGGTGTAGCGGCATGGCCAAGCTGATCTACGTGTCGAACGTGTCCCTCGACGGCTACATCGAGGACCCGCACGGCGGGTTCAACTGGACCGCGCCCGACGATGAGTTGTTCGCGTTCATCACTGACCTCGTGCGACCCGTCGGCACGTACCTCTACGGCCGGCGCATGTACGACACGATGGCCGTCTGGGAGACCGACCCCGCCCTGGCCGCGCAGTCGGAGCTCATGGCCGACTTCGCGAACGTCTGGCAGACGGCGGACAAGGTCGTCTACTCCACGACCTTGGACGCCGTGTCGACCGCCAACACCCGGCTCGAGCGCAACTTCGACCCCGCCTCGGTACGCGACGTGAAGGCCTCGGCTACCAGTGATCTCACCGTGGGGGGCGCGCACCTCGCGGCGCACGCGCTCAAGGCCGGCCTGGTCGATGAGTGCCATCTGTTCATCCGTCCCGTCCTCGTCGGCGGAGGTAAGCCCGCGCTGCCCAGCGACACCCGCGTTGACCTCGAGCTGCTGGACGATCGCCGACTGAGCAACGGTGTCGTGTACCTCCGCTATCGCGTCGCGACCTGAGCGCGCACGGCCACCAACCTCGACGGCAACATGCAGTGCTCGCTCCGGAGAGGCCAACATGTCGGCTCAGATCCGGCGGAATGCCGGACGTGAGCCGACACGTTCGGGGTCCGCGGGACGCGCACGCCCCTAGAGCGCTCCATCACCTGTACGGTGTCCGGTTCGCGCAGTTCCGCAGGACAGACAACGCGGGGCGTCGAAGTTTGTCGGCCTCCTAGCCACTGAGCGGTGGGGTGGGGCGTGCACGAGCCGTCCCACCCTGCCGTCGGTCGGTGACGCGCCCGGCTGGCACGTGGCCGACGTGCGTGATGCTGCTCCAACGGGAAGCGGGGCGCGCGTGAGGCCTTCGTTCTCGCGTGTCGGGCCCGGGGCTGATGACGTGTTATTGGTCCGAATTGCTCAACCCCAGGGCACTCGCCGCCGACTGTTCCTGGAGACATGGTCATTTCGTTCGAGTTCCTCGCCACCTGGCTTCGGGCCCGGTTCGACCAGGACCGCGGCGCGTCGCTGGTCGAGTACGCGCTCCTCCTCGCCCTGATCGCAGTCGTCTGCATCGCGGCCGTCACGCTGCTCGGCAGCAACGCGTCGTCGAGCTTCAGCAGGGACGCCACCTCGGTCGGCGCGGCGAACTAGAGGACCATGACCTCGTCGGTCCGGAAGACGACGGGTTTCGGGATCGCAGCACGGCGACCTCGGGCATCTCCTCGGGAGGGCCGAAGCCGTGCTCGACCAGCCAGCGGACGTTGAGCAGGCATCGCAACGACCACCACGCGCGGATGAGGTCGCGGTCGACGTCGGTGCCGTAGCCGGCGACGACGTCGCCAAGATGCTCCTCGTGTCCGAGCGTGAGGGTGGCGAGGTCGAAGAGCGCGTCGCCCTGAGACGCCTCGGACCAGTCGATGACGCCGGTGACCTCGTCACCCGCGACGAAGACGTGGTCGACCTGCAGGTCGCCGTGGATGAACACCGGTGTCCACGGCCGCAGTGCAGTCTCGGCGAGCCGGCGGTTGCGTGTGACCACGTCGGCGGGAAGCACGTCGTTGACGACGAGCCACTCGCACTCGCTGGCGAGGCGAGATGCGAGCTCGTCGACGCGCCGCCCGGGCCATGGCGGTAGCGGCGCGTCGTGCAGCGCCCGGGCAGCGGCACCCGCCGCGGCCCACGCCGCCGACGACGCGGTAGACGGCACGCCGAGGTGGCCGAGTGCGGTTCCCGGGACAGCGGCGAGCGCGAGCACGGGCGGTGTGCGCCACAGGATCTCCGGGACCGGGACCGGTGCCATCGCCATCGCCTCGACCTCGACGTCGGTGCGGGCCTGATCAGCGTCGATCTTCAGGAACACGTCGCCGACGCGCAGCGTCGCGCGCTCGTTATGGGCGACGACAACCTCGACCTCCTCCACGTCGGCCATCGTCGCGATGATCACCACCGGCGTCGCCGGGTTTCTCGCGTGCGACGGTCGACCAATCGCCAAGCACGCATCGCTGCACGCCTCTTGACGAAGCTTTAACGATGTAGAAGACTACCGATCAGTGTCCAAGACGATGGCGTCGGGGGGGTGGCGGGAGGCTCGGCGCCAGTCGGCCCGCGACGCGATCGTCGATGCTGCCTGGGAGCTCGTGCACGAAGACGGGTTGGCGGCGTTGTCGCTGCGGGACCTCGCTCGACGGGCGGGGATCACGACGCCGACCGTGTACGCCTATTTCGATTCGAAGAACGCGATCTATGACGCCATGTTCGGGCGCGCCGCCAGCGAGTTCGCCGACTACATCATCCAGCCGTTCGACTCAGAGCGACCGGTCGCCGAGCTCGTAGCGTCCGTTCGGCGCTTTATCGAGTTCTGCACGAGCGACGTCGCCCGTTATCAGTTGCTCTTCCAGCGCACGATCCCCGGCTTCGAACCCTCGGCCGAGTCGTACGCGCCGGCGGTGCGTGCGCTCGACTCAGCGCGGCAACGTCTCGCGGTCAACGGCATCACGCAGCCAAAGCATCTCGATCTGTGGACCGCGGTTGTCACCGGTCTGGTCGACCAGCAGGTGTCCAACGACCCCGGCGGCGACCGTTGGACCGTTTTGATCGAAGACGCCGTCACCATGTTCCTAGCTCACTGCCAGGCGACTCGAGCCGCAGGCAACGCGGCGTCGCGCCCATCTCGCACCGAAGGAGTCCCATCATGACTGTGACCACGATCGACGTTGCCGCCGTGGCACCGTTCACCCACCAAGATGCCATGCGCATGCAAGCCCACGAACTGGAACGCACGCTCACACTGCTCCGCTCGCTCGACGAGACAGCTTGGCGCGCCCAGACCGACTGCCCCGCCTGGGACGTCCGTGCGATGTACCCGCATGTGCTGGGCGCGTGCGAGGCGGGCGCTTCCATGCGCGAGAACGTCCACCAACTGCGTCGGGCTCGGGACTACCGCAAGCAGCATGGAGGACCGCTCGAAGCCGCGCTGTCGACCGTACAGGTGACCGAGCGTGCCGAGCTCAGCTCCGCTCAGGTTCTCGAGCGGCTCGCCGCGATCGCGCCAAAGACGGTGCGCGGCCGCGCCCGCACGCCGGCGCTGGTGCGCAACCACGCGAAGATGGCGGTCGACGGGCCGGTCTTCGAGACCTGGAAACTCGGGTACCTCCTCGACACCATCTATCTGCGCGACCTTTGGATGCACCGCGTCGACGTGGCTCACGCGCTCGACCTGCCGGTGCAGCTCAGCACGGCCCACGATGGTCGCATCGTGGCCGACGTCGTGGCCGAATGGGCGCACCGTCACGGCAAGCCGTTCTTGCTCGATCTCACCGGTCCGGCTGGTGCAACCTACGCGCACGACCCGGAGGTGCCCGAGGCCGAACGCATCTCGATCGACGCGGTGGAGTTCTGCCGCACGCTCGCAGGGCGCGAACCCGCAACCGGCCTGCTCGGCACCGTCGTCCCCTTCTGAGAACCAGCGTGCACTTCGCCTTTCTCTACGCTCCGGTGAATGGCGTACGACGAGAAGCTCGCGGAGCGCATCCGCGATCTCATGGCTGAACAGCCGGACCTCACCGAGAAGAAGATGTTCGGTGGGCTCGCGTTCCTCATTGCCGGCAACATGGCGGTCGCGGCGAGCGGGCAGGGCGGATTGATGGTGCGCGTCGACCCCGCGGAGGGCGACAAGTTGATCGCCACCACTCTCGCTCGGCCGATGGAGATGCGCGGTCGTTCGATGAGCGGGTGGTTACGACTCGACTCCGACGACGTGCGGCTCAAACGACAGCTCGAGAAGTGGGTGACCATGGGAGTTGGGTACGCGAAGACTCTTCCCCGCAAGTAGACGATGGCAGTGCCGAGACCAACCACCGGTCGGCCGTTACCGCGTTGGGGCGCGCTCGCCTTCAGGTGGGGCGATTCTTCGAGTCCGTGTCCGATGTCGATGTCGGGTTGATCGCGACGCGACGGAACTGCTCGACACCCTGCCTCACCACCCAGTCGTGACCCCACTGCAGCAACGGCCTCGCCGAGCTGGCGGCGACGCGCAGCATCGAACGGCGCACCTCCAACTCCCACACCAACCGCGCGACCGACCCGGCCGATGTCGCCTCGATCTCCAAGCGTGCCGGCCCGGCCAGGTCGCCCGACACCACAACCGCGACCAACGCCTCCGGAACCACGTCGACCACGGCGACGGCCACGCGGAGCACGTAGGGCAACGGCGGCCCGATCACACAGCGCGTTTGCATTCCGGGGGCGAGAGCTACCGGCTCGAACGATCGCAGCCAGGGCCACCATCGCGGATACGCCGCGGTGTCCGACAGCACGTCCCAGAGTTCGCGTCGCGGAACCTCGAAGGCCCACGAGCGGTCGAACTCGAACGGCTTCGGCCCGACTGGCCGGCTTGATCGTGATCTCGGCACCTCGTCATCCTGTCCCGCAGCGCCCGACGACTCCACCGATGAGGTGTACGTGAGGGACCGAGGACGGATCGCCGCCATCAACCTCCGGCGCGCCACAAACTCCGCGGTGACGCGTGACCGTCACTCGCCGCGTTCCGGGACGCGATCCGTGCCGATAGATACCGATGCTGGAGCGGGCCGCGGAGCTCGCCCGGGAACGCGTGTGGCTTGCCGTCGTAGGCCATCCATTTGTGCGCGCCGTGCCGCCGCCACGCCTCGCCGATCTGGCGGGCGTGGTCGTCCGCCTCGTGACGCGACGGTCGCCAGCCGTCGTACCACGGGACCAGGGCGTCGTCGTTGTGCACCAGCCACATACACCCGCGTTGCTTGGCCCGATCGGAACGAGCTGCAGCCTCGGCGTACGCAACGATTGCTCGGTGCCCGACATCACGCGCATCCTTGTCGCAGTCCGAGTCGACGTCGCAGAGAAACGCCGATCGGATCGACGACAAAATCGCGCTCGCCGCCCCTGAACCGGACACAGGGTGACCGGTTCTCGCCGCGACGATGCGGCGATGACTTCCGTTCTGTCCACACGTCTGAACCCCCATGCCGACGGCCACGAGCAACGATCGCCGGCCGTGAGCGGAACGGCGATCCGCACGTGCGGTCTCGTTCGACGTTTCGGCGACTTCACGGCCGTCGACGGCGTCGACCTCGCGGTAGACGAGGGCGAGATCTACGGCTTCCTCGGGCCGAACGGCGCCGGCAAATCGACAACGGTGCGCGTGCTGTGCACGTTGCTCGCGCCAACCGACGGCGACGCCACCGTCGCCGGGTTCGACGTCGGCACCCAGCCAGGCGACGTGCGGCTGCGCATCGGCGTCGCCCTTCAGGACGCCGCGCTCGACCCGAAGCAGACCGGGCGCGAGCTGCTGCGTCTCCAAGGGCTCCTCTACGGGCTGCCGAAGCAGGCGATGGCCACACGAGTCGCCGAGCTCGGTGAGCTCATCGACCTCGAGGACGCGCTCGATCGCCCGATCTCGACCTACTCCGGGGGCATGAAGCGCCGGCTCGATCTCGTCGCCGCGTTGGTGCACAACCCCGAGATCCTCTTCCTCGACGAACCCACGACCGGGCTCGATCCGGTGAGCCGCTCGCGCGTCTGGGAGGAGGTACGGCGCCTCAACGATCAACTCGGCATGACGATCTTTCTCACCACGCAATACCTCGAGGAGGCCGATCTGCTGTGCGGCCGCGTCGGCATCATCGACCGCGGCCGCATCGTCGCGGAGGGAAGCCCCGATGAGTTGAAGCGAGCTGTCGGTGCCGATGTCATCGTGGCTCGCGTCGACGGCGATGCGGCGCCACTGCGTGCGGTGGTCGAGGCGCTGGACGGCATACAGAGCGTCGAGGCGCACGGGAACGAGCTCGTGATCGCCGCTACGAATGGCTCGGCTGCCATCAGCCCGGTTGCGGTCGCGCTGAGCACCTGTGACGTCGCGGTGCGCGACCTCACCCTGCGCACCCCCACGCTCGACGACGTGTTCCTCGAGCTGACCGGCAGCCACATCGAACGTGAAGAGACGACCGAGGAGACCGACCGATGAACATCGCCGACGTCGTTGCGCCGACCAGGAGCACCACCGTCCTGCGAGCCCGTCCCGCGGGCTTCGCCCGAGACGTGAGCTCGATCGCGGGCCGTGCTCTGCGGGCGGTGCCTCGTGACCTCGAGGGCGTGTTCCCGCCCGTGTTCATCGCACTGTTCTTCTTCATCGTGAACATCGCGACGCTGTCGAAGCTCACGCAATCGGCGGGTGCGGGCTTCGACTACAAGGCGTTCCAGATGCCGACCGCGATCCTGCTCGGCGTCACGGGCATCTCCCGCGCCCCGGCGCTCGTGCTCGACGTGCAGGACGGGTATCTCGACCGACTGCTCATGACGCCGATCCGGCGGCTGGCAATCCTCCTCGGGCACATGGTCGCCGACGTGGCCGTGGCGATGGCGCTCACCGTGCCGATCCTCGTGCTCGGGTTCGCGATCGGCGTGCGCTTCGAGACGGGGGTGCTCGGACTCGTCGCGTTCATCGTGTTGGCCGCGCTGTGGAGCCTCGCGTTCTCCGGCTTCGGCTACGCGATCGCACTCAAGACCGGCAACCCCGCCGCCGTGAACTCGACGTTCCTGCTGTTCTTCCCGTTCCTCTTCCTCACGTCGTCGTACGTGCCGCGATCACAGTTGTCCGGCTGGCTCGACCATGTCGCCGCCGTCAACCCGGTGACGTACCTGCTCGAAGGGCTTCGCTCCCTGGTCTCGCAGGGATGGGAGTGGGGCGATCTCGCGAAGTCGCTCCTCGCGATCGGAGTGCTCGGCGGGATCAGCATGTCGCTCTGTTTCGGCGCGCTCCGGGGGCGCACCCGGCGAGGCTGAGCCTGACCAGTCGGTGCGCGGCCGACCGAGTTTGATACCCCAGGGGGGTATGCTCGATGGATGGCTGGCTACTCCGACAACAAGGCGGCCCTGCACAAGCGGCTCCGGCGCATCGAAGGACAGGTGCGAGGACTGCAGCGGATGGTCGACGAGGACAAGTACTGCATCGAGATCCTCGACCAGGTCGCGGCGGTGACCAAGGCGTTGCAGGCGGTGGCCATCGAGCTGCTCGACGGTCACCTCTCTCACTGCGTCGCCGACGCGCTGACCACCGGCGGCAAGCAGGCCGACGACAAGGTCGCGGAGGCGTCCGCGGCGATCGCACGACTCGTTCGATCGTGATCGTCGACGTCGCCCGCGAGGCGTTCTTCATGCTCTGGGAGACGCTGTGGGCGCTCGTGCTCGGCTTCGGGCTGTCCGGTGTGGTGCAGGCGTTCGTGTCGAAGGACGAGATGCAGCGGGTGATGGGCGATCACGGTCCGGCCTCGGTCGCCCGCGCCGCCGGGTTCGGGATGGTGTCGTCCAGCTGCAGTTACGCGGCATCGGCGATGGCCAAGTCGCTCTTCCAGAAGGGTGCGGACTTCGTCACCGCGATGGTGTTCATGTTCGCGTCGACGAACCTCGTGGTCGAGCTGGGCGTGGTCCTGCTGATCCTGGTCGGGTGGCAGTTCGCTGCGGCCGAGTTCGTCGGCGGAGCAGTGATGATCGTGCTGCTCGTGCTCGTCGGCGGCGCCGTCTTCCGGAGCCGTGACGTCGAGCGGGCGCGTGCCCGTCTCGACGACCGTCGGGACCAACACGTCCTCGCCTACGACCACCGCGCGCAGCTCGAGCGGATGCCGTGGCGCCAGAAGCTCTCGTCCCCGGGAGCGTGGGCCGACGCAGCCAGCTACACGATGGGCGACATCAAGATGCTCCGCCGCGAGCTCGTCATCGGTTACGGCGTCGCGGGAGCGCTCGCGGCGCTGGTGTCGACGAACGTGTGGAACGACGTGTTCTTCCGGGGCCACGGGCTCTGGACGACGCTCGAGAACGTGGTCGTCGGGCCGTTCATCGCGTTGATCAGCTTCGTCTGCTCGGTGGGAAACGTGGCCATGGCCGCCGCGCTGTGGCACGGCGGCATCAGCTTCGGCGGCGTGATCAGCTTCGTGTTCGCGGACCTCATCGCGCTGCCGCTCGTGCTGATCTACCGCAAGTACTACGGCACACGGCTCGCGGTTCGGCTGCTCGTGACGTTCTGGGCGGTGATGGCGCTCGCCGGCTTGATCGTCGAGGGCATCTTCGCCGGCGTCGACCTCGTTCCGGCGACCCGCCCTCACGATGTCGTGCACACGGGGTTCGAATGGAACTACACCTCAGTGCTCAACGTCGTGTTCATCGGGGTCTTCGCGGGCCTGTACTGGCTGCACCGCAACCGGAGCCGATTCGGCGGGGGCGAGGGGTCCGCATTCGATCCGATCTGCGGCATGCAGGTGCGCGTCGCCGATGCGCCCGCTTCGCGACGGCACGACGCCGTGACGTACTACTTCTGCTCCGACCAGTGCGCAGATCGCTTCGGCGTGTCGCACCGCTGACCCGGCGTGCAAGGCTCGCGCCATGGCCGAGGGGGCGATCACCGACGAGGCGATCGAGCGGCTGCGCGCCCGTCTGCGCATCCCCGAGCCGCACCCGGTGCCCCCGCATTACCGACGGCCGGGAACTGACGCGTTCCGTCATGTGGCCGTCGCCTACGGGGACGGCAACCCGTTGTGGTGTGACCCGGAGTACGGCGTGAAGACCAGGTGGGGCGGGCCGATCGCTCCACCGCCGCTCGTCGGCGGCGACACGCTCATCGGAGAGGATGAGGTCGACGAAGTCGGTCCCGAACACCGCTCGCTGATGAAGGGCGATCCGCTTCGTGGCGTCCACGCGTTCTACGCGTCGAGCGCTCGTGAGTGGTGGGCGCCGCTCGTTCCGGATCAACGCGTGTTCCGGCGCAACGCACTCGTCGGCGTGCTCGACAAGCGGAGCGAGTTCGCCGAGCGAGCGGTGCACGAGTGGACGGCGCAGGTGTTCCGCGACGAGCGCGGCACGATGCTCGCCGGCCAGTACCGCAACATGATCCGCACCGAGCGCACGAAGGCACGCGCCAAGAAGAAGTACGACGCCATGACGATCGAGCCGTACACCGACAAAGCCATCGCCGCGATCGAGGCGCAGTACGCCTCGGAGTCGCCACGAGGATCCGAGACGCGTTGGTTCGAAGACGTCCGCGAAGGCGACCGGCTCGGCCCGATGGTGAAGGGTCCGCTCACCGTCACCGACGTGATCTGCTGGCACGTCGGGATGGGCATGGGGCTGTACGGCGTGCAGCCGCTCCGGCTCGCGTACGAGAATCGCAGCCGTATCCCGAGGTTCTTCCACCGTGACGACCTGAACGTGCCCGACGTGATGCAGCGCGTGCACTGGGACCCGGAGTTCGCCCGGCGTTCCGGTAATCCGACGCCGTACGACTACGGCCGCATGCGCGAGACGTGGCTCATCCACCTGTGTACCGACTGGATGGGTGACGACGCTTGGCTCTGGAAGCTCGACTGCGAGTTCCGCCTGTTCAACTACGTGGGCGACACGCAGTGGATCGACGGCACCGTGACCCGCGTCCACCTCGCGGAGGGTGATCGGCCTGCGGTCGATGTGGAGCTCCGGGCCGTGAACCAGCGCGGCGAGCTCACGACCCCCGGCTCGGCCACGATCCTGCTGGCGAGTCGTGAGCGCGGACCGGCTCGCCTGCCCGACCCTCCCGGCGAGGCAACGGACCTGCAATCGCTGCTGGGCGCGATCTCCGACAGGTTCGAGCCGCCATGACCGAGCACGTGCGCATCATGCAGGACCTCGGCGTGCTGCGGCTGCATCTCGACAAGCCGGAGAAGCGCAACGCGCTCGACGACGCGATGGTCGCCGCGCTCATCGACGCGATCGACGGCGCCGGACGCGACGACTCGGTTCGGGCGATCCTGCTGACAGCCGAGGGCGATCACTTCTGCTCGGGGTTCGATGTGGTCGCTCGCAACGACACGACGGCGGAGCGAAAGCCACGGGTGGGAGCGATCCAGCGCCGGTTGCCGTCCCAAGCGCATCGCCTCGTGCCTCTGATGACGTCGGTCCAGGTTCCGATCGTCGCGTCGGTGCGGGGGTGGGCGGTCGGCATCGGGCTGCAGCTCGCGGCCGCGAGTGACTTCGCGATCGCCACGCACGACGCGCTGCTCTGGGAGCCGTTCGTCGAACGGGGCTTCACGCCCGACAGCGGAGCCACCTGGCTGCTCCCTCGACTGGTGGGCCCGGCGCGGGCACGCGAGATGCTCCTGCTCGGGCGCAAGGTCACGGGCACCGAGGCGGAGGCATGGGGGCTCGTGCATCGAGCGGTGGCCGCGGATGAGCTCGACGCCACGGTCGACGCCGTCGTGCGGCAGCTCGCGAGTGGGCCTACGATCGCACTCGGGCTGACGAAGTGGCTGCTGCATGCCGGCGCGAGCGCGGCACTCGACGAGCAGCTGCGCAACGAAGGTTTCGCGCTGGAGCTGTCGTCGCGCAGCAGCGACTTCCGCGAGGGGCTTGCCGCGCTCGTGCAGAAGCGCCCGCCGGATTTCGAGGGCCGCTGACGGTGCGCGAGCAGCGCGTCGATGTCGGTCCCGACACGTCGATCGACGTCGCCGTCGGGGCCGTGCGCGCCTGGATCACCGAGTACGTGCCGAGGAAGTGGCGAGACGCTGCCGGGCGCGGGGGGGCGGCGGCCATACGTGAGGTACGCAGCCGCGCCGCGTACGAGGAGTGGTATCCGGTGTTCGGTCGATCCGGACTCGTGGTGCCGACGTGGCCGCTCGAGTACGGCGGCCTCGAAGTCGGCCCGCCGGTTGCCCGCGCGATCGAGGCCGAGCTGCGACCGTTCAACCTCGGCCGGCTGAACCCGCTCGGCCTCAACCTCGCGGCGCCCGCCTTGTTCGCGCACGGCACGGATGCGCAACGGTCGCGGTTCCTCCCGCCGATCGTGCGCAATGAGGAGGTCTGGTGCCAGCTGTTCAGCGAGCCCGGCGCCGGCTCTGATCTCGCGTCGCTGGCGACGCGTGCCGAGCGTGACGGGCGCGACTGGGTCATCACGGGGCAGAAGGTGTGGACGACGTGGGCCCACCTGTCCCATTTCGCCGTGCTGCTGGCGCGGACCGATGCCGAGGCACCCAAACGCCGCGGGCTCACGTACTTCCTTCTCGACCTGCGCCAGCGGGGCGTGGAGATCAGGCCGCTTCGGCATCTGGGCGGCGAGGTCGAGTTCAACGAGGTGTTCCTCGATGGCGCCCGCGTACCCGACGAGCAGCGCGTGGGCGACGTGGGCGACGGCTGGCGCGTCGCGAACGCGACCTTGTCGGGCGAGCGCCAGATGGTGTCGGGCGCCGGTTCCGGCGGTGTCGACCGAATCGGCGGCGCCGGCGTCGACCGGCTCCTCGATCGGGCCCGCGACGGCGCCGCGACGGGCGAGGTGGACCGCCACCGCCTCGTCGCGCTCGTGAGCGAGGAGCGCGCGCGGGAATGGACCAACCAGCGCGTGCGGGCTCAGCTCCGGGCCGGTCGCGTCCCCGGGCCCGAGAGCTCGATCGGCAAGGTGCACCAGGGCGGCCTCAACCAACGGATCCAACTGCTGGCGACCGACCTGCTCGGCGCACACGCCACCGCGTTCTCGGCCGAGCCGGAGGCGTACGCCGAGTCGCTTCCCTTCGAGGTGAGGGGCATGCTCCGCAGCCGAGCGAACACGATCGAAGGAGGCACCACCGAGGTGAACAAGAACATCCTCGGCGAGCGGGTGCTCGGCTTACCCCGCGAGCCTGACCCGTGGCGCGACACCCCGTGGCGCGAGGTGCCGCGCTCGTGACCTACTCGTCGTTCGAATGCCTCATCGTGGAGCGACGAGGCCCGGTCGGTTGGTTGATCAACAACCGGCCGGAGCAGCTCAACGCGATGTCGTCACAGATGCGCGACGAGTTCGCGGTGGCGTGGAAGGAGCTCGACGCCGATCCCGACGTGCGGGTGATCGTGCACACCGGCGAGGGTCGCGCCTTCCAGACCGGCGTCGATGTCGTGGAGATCGCGAGCGACGGCGTCGGCATGGAGAGGTACCGGCAGTCGGTCGCGGACTTCGACCTCCACTTCACCTCGTGGCACCAGGAGGTGTGGAAGCCGGTGATCACGGCCGTGAACGGCTACTGCGCGGGAGGAGGGTTCCACTGGGTCGCGGACGCGGACATCGTCATCGCGGCGTCCGACGCGCAGTTCTTCGATCCGCACGTCTCGATCGGCCAGGTCGTGTCGATCGAGGCGATCGGCCTGATGCGCAAGATGCCGGTCGAGGCCGTGATGCGCATGGCGCTGGTCGGCCGGCACGAACGCATCGATGCCCGTCGCGCGTACGAGCTCGGGATGATCAGCCAGATCGTCGATCCGCCGGAGCGCCTGCGTGACGAGGCGCAGGCGCTCGCGGAGAAGATCGCGCAGAACTCGCCGGCGGCGATGCGCGCCACCAAGCGTGCGTTGTGGGCCGCACTGGAGATGGGGTTGACCGACGCGTGCCGCAACGGCGGCCAGGAGCTCATCGGCATGTGGGGCCACCCGGATCAGACGGAAGGCCCGGCTGCGTTCGCGGAGAAGCGCGCGCCGGAGTGGCGAGAGCTCGAGTGATGCTCGGCGATCTCCTCGACGGGTTGCCGCCACACCGCACCGCGGTTCATCTCGGTGACGAGACGATCGAGGCGTGCGCCCTGAGGGCGCGGGCCAGCGCGGTCGCCGAGCTCCTCGATGGTGTCGCGCCCGGCGCGCCGATCGCGGTGCGCCTGCCGAACAGCATCGAGTTGATCGCCACGTTGTTCGGCGTGTGGAAGGCGGGGGCGGTCTACCTCCCGGTCAACCCACGGCTGACCGCCATCGAGGTCGAGCGTGTGCTCGGCGAGGTTCGGCCCGCGGCCGTGATCGGCGACGGCGAGTGGCCGACCACACTGGCCGATCCCGCGCGGCACGACGCCGACATCGCCTTGATCCAGTTCACATCGGGCACAACCGGGCCACCGAAGCCGGTCCCGCTCCGGCACTCCGGCGTGTTGGCGCTCCTGGAAGGTGTCATCGCCACGTTGCGAACGCGACCTCCGTCGGATGCCGAGCCGATGCCCAACCTCGTGCCGGTGTCGCTGTCGTTGTGGGCCGGCATCTACCAAGTGCTGTTCGCGTATCGGATCGGCGCACCCGTCGTGATCATGGACCGATTCGAACCGACGACCTTCGCGGCGCTCGTGCGCCGCCACTCGATCCGGTCGACGGTGCTTCCGCCGGCGGCGATGACGATGCTCGCCGACGAGCCCGCCGTCGAGAGCCTGGCGCCGCTCGAGTACGTGCGCAGCATCACGGCCCCGCTGTCGCCACTGCAAGCGCGGCGTTTCCGCGATCGCTTCGGCGTCGCGGTGTTGAACGGGTACGGCCAGACCGAGATCGGGGGCGAGATCATCGGGTGGAGCGCAATGGACACGAAGACGTTCGGCGACTCGAAGCTCGGTGCCACGGGCCGCCCGCATGCGGGTGTCCACGTGCGGACGGATGCGCACGGTGAGTTGCAGGTGCGGACGCCGGCGACGAGCGCGGGGTACGCAAGCGCCGAACTCACGGATCGAGTGACCGAAGACGGATGGTTCCGCACGGGCGACCTCGCGCGCATCGACGACGATGGCTTCGTGTGGATCGACGGCCGCGTGTCGGACATGATCAACCGCGGCGGTCTCAAGGTCTTCCCCGAGGAAGTGGCCGAGGTGTTGCGCTTGTCGCCTGCGGTCGCAGACGCGGCCGTCGCCGGCGCGCCGGACGAACGGCTCGGCGAGGTTCCTTGGGCCTTTGTCGTGCCCGCGGCGGGGCCCGACGAGATCGACGTGAACGAGCTGGACGCGCTGTGTCGTGCGCACCTGGCGCCGTACAAGGTGCCGGCACGCATCGAGATCGTCGACGCGCTGCCCCGCAACGAGATCGGCAAGGTCACCATCGCGGCGTTGATCCCTCCGACACACTGATGCTCAGGTGAGCGGCAAGGTGTACATCCACGAGCTGATCGACATCAGGGGTGCGAACCGCGCCAAGTACCTGCATCACATGACGGCGAACTGGTGCCCGATCGCTCGAGAGGAGCGCAACCAGCTCTGCTACGGCGTGTGGGGCACGGTCGGTTCCACCGGTCGATGGCCCGAGGTAGTGAACATGTGGGAGCTCGACGGTTGGGACGGGCTCGCAGCCAACTTCGAGCATGAGCTGACGCACCCGGGTATGCAGGATCCATCGTTGCGCGAGTGGTGGAGCGTCGCGGCGACACTGCGCCGCGGGGGCGTCGACCGGATCCTCGAGCCCGCCGCGTGGGCGCGATCGATCGACGATCTCGTCGCCGCCAACGCGGGCGGCGCGTTCTACGCGCAGGAACTGATTCGCGTGGCCGCCGGTGAGAATCGACCGCTGCTGGACGCGCTCGAGACGGTGGGCCGGCCGACGGCCGCCGCACTCGGCGTGGGCTTGTTGGGCGGCTTTCGCGTCGCGATGGCAGATGACCGCGAGGCGATCGCGATCTGGACCTTCCCCGATTGGCCTACCTGGGTCGCGTACGAGCAGGCATGGAGCGAGACTGGGGCGATGGCGCCGTGGCGCGCCGCGCTTCTCGGTCGTGATGCTCGGTTCCGGCGCACGCTGATGGTCGACGCGCCACTCGCTCCGCTGCGTACCGGCCGGCAGCCGCAGGCCGAGGATCGACGCCCACTCGACGAGATCTGAGCTCGCAGCACCGGATCAGCCGAAGGTGATCACCCGGCGCGCGAGCCGCCAACGGCCTGCTTCGCGGCGCAAGGTGTCCGCGTACCGCCCGATCGAGCGCACCACCGGAGCGGTCGCGGTGTCGGCCCAGTAGAGGAACGATGACTGGGCGCTTGCGGAGCCGTCGTCGTCGAACCGCACCGACACGGTCGACACGGTGTGCATCGTGTTCGAGCCCGGGCCCTGGTGCCCGCCCGCCACCCGCTCGCGTTGGCCCGTCGCGATCTCGCCATGGCCACGACGCTCGGAGCCGGCCAGACCGATCGAAGGATTCGGCGGCATCACCCACACGACGTCGTCGCTCAGCAACTCGAGGTATGCCTCCGTGTCGCCGGAGTCCGCGAGCTGCGCCAGCCGCGCGAGGAGGTTGCGGATCTCGAGCTCGTCGGCGACGCGCGACACCACGACGGAGATTCTTCACCAACCGCGACATGATGGGCCGATGCCCGAGGTGCGCAACGCCGTCGTGGTGCTGCTCGACAGCTTGAACTGCCACCTCGTCGGTGCCTACGGCGGAGCGGAATTCGCGACTCCCAACATCGACCGTCTTGCGGCGCGCGCAGTGCGCTTCGATCGCCACTACGCCGGCTCGTTGCCGTGCATGCCGGCTCGGCACGACATCCTCTGCGGCGCACTCGACTTCCTGTGGCGCCCGTGGGGCTCGATCGAGCTGTGGGAGCGGCCGATCACCGAGCACCTCCGTGCCGCCGGTGTGGTCACGATGCTCGTGTCCGACCACCCGCACCTCTTCGAAACCGGAGGGGAGAATTACCACTGCGACTTCGGCGCGTGGGAGTACCAGCGCGGCCACGAGGGCGACTTGTGGAAGACGCGCCCCGACCCGAGCTGGATGGGCGCGCCGTCGTTCGGACGCGGCCACATGCCGTACGACGACTCGCGCGGTTGGTTCGAAGGCGAGGCCGACTTCCCTGGCCCGCGGACCCTGTCGACGGCGGCTCGCTGGCTCGAACAGCACGCGCCGCACCACGACCGATTCCTGCTGTTCGTCGACGAATTCGACCCGCACGAGCCGTTCGACACACCTGAGCCGTACGCGTCGATGTACGACCCGGAGTGGCAAGGGCCGCACCTGATCTGGCCTCCGTACACCAACGGTGCCGTTGCTCGTGGCGTCATGACCGATCGCGAGGGCCGACAGGTACGGGCGAGCTACGGCGCCAAGCTCACCATGATCGACGCGTGGCTCGGCCGGATGCTCGACGTGCTCGACCGCACCGACCGGTGGTCCGACACCGCCGTGATCCTGTGCACCGATCACGGCCACTTCCTCGGTGAGAAGGACATCTGGGGAAAGCCGGCCGTGCCGGTGTACGAACCCCTCGGCCACATCCCGCTCCTCATCGCGTGGCCGGGGATCGCCCCCGGGCGTCGCGACACCCTGACGACGAGCGTCGATCTCCACGCCACGCTGGTCGAGCTCTTCGGCGTCGAGCAACGAGCGGCGACGACGGTGACCCACGGCCGGTCGCTCGTCCCGCTGCTGACGGGCGCGACGTCGTCGGTGCGCGAGCACGCGCTGTGCGGGGTGTGGGGCCGCGAGGTGCACCTCGTGGCCGATGCCACCAAGTACGTGCGGGCCCCAGTGGGCGAGAACGCGCCGCTGTCGATGTGGTCGAACCGCTGGTCGACGATGCCCGTGCACGGCCACCCGGAGCTGCGGCTGCCGGCGCCCGACGATCGTGCGGTGCTCGATCGCATGCCGGGCTCGACGATTCCGGTCATCCGGCAGCCGTTCTCGGCTGGCGACGCCGTCCCGTTCTGGGCGTTGGCTCGTTTCGACGGTCACCACCTCTTCGACGTCGACGAGGATCCCCGCGAGGAGCGTGATCTGGTTGGTGGCGCGGGGGAGAGGGCGATGATCGACCGGCTCGTTGCGGCGCTCGAAGACGTCGACGCGCCGTCCGATCAGTTCGTGCGCCTCGGCTTGGGTTCGTCGTAGGGTGACCGCCTCGAACCGGACAGGGGATGCAGTGGCCGAGGTGCGCGAAGAAGGCGAGTTGGGTGTCGGGGTCGACGAGGCGTGGAAGCTCGTCGGCGACTTCGGTGGCTTCGTCCAGGCGCTGGGGGTCCCCGTCGAACTGACAGGTGAAGGGATCGGCGCGACGCGCACGATTCGGATGGGCGACCCGCCCACCGTGGAACGCCTCGAGGAGCTCGACGATGCCGCCATGCGATTGGTGTACTCGATCGTCTCGGGCCCGCTGCCGGTCACGGACTACCTCGCCACGATGCAGCTGTTCGACGCGGGCGACGGCCGCAGCAAGCTGGTGTGGACCAGCAGGTTCGATCCGGCCGGAATGGCAGACAGGCCGGAATGGCGGAGGACGAGGCGGTCACCATCGTGAGCGGGATCTACAAGGGCGGCATCGCCGGACTGCAGGCTCGCTTCGGCGTTTGACGCCCGGCGTATCGCGCCAGGGTCTACCGTCAGCGGGTGCGCGCACGAATCCTGCTCGTGACGGTGTTTGCCGTGATCGGCGCGTCGATCACGTCGACCGCGGCCGGCGCGGCGCCATCGCCACATGCGGTCCGAACGGACGCGTTCGGCTCGCCGACGCCGCAGTCCGCCCCGCCCGGCGCGCACCTGCGCTACTTCAACGGCCCGGTCATGGCGCACGTCAGCGTGCAGAGCCTCTACTACGGCGCGGGGACGTACCAGGCCGGCGCCGGCCCAGGTGAGAGCACGATGACCGAGTACTTCCGCAACGTGCTCAACTCGCCGTACGTCGACTGGCTGACCGAGTACAACACGCCGAACCAGTCGATCGGCCGTGGCAGCTACCGCGGTCAGACCACGATCACGCCGTCGAACGCGAACAACGGGTCGACCATCGACGACGTGAACCTGCAGGCCGAGCTCGCGGCACAGCTCGACTCAGGGGGCGTGCCACCATCGCAGCTCGACGGCGGATTCGTGAAGACCGTGTACGCGATCTTCCTGCCGAGGGGCAAGACCATCACCCAAGGCGGCGCGACGGGCGGCGAGCCGAACGGGTTCTGCGCGTACCACGGCACGATCAGCCACAACGGCGTGCCGATCCCTTACATGGTGTTGCCGGACTTCGACGACCCGGCGCACCGCTACAACGTCGGCTGCGGTCACGACCCCACGCTGCTCAACAACTTCTTCTCCGTGACCTCGCACGAGCTGATCGAGTCGGTGACGGATCCGAACATCGGCATCGCCAACAACGATCCGGTCGGGATCATCGGCTGGTACGACCTCGCCAACGGTGAGATCGGCGACATCTGTGCGCCGCAGCAGGGGACGGTCACCGGCGGCAACGGAGCGACGCTCGTCGTGCAACTCGAGTTCAGCAACACGGTCAACGACTGCATCGCCACGCGTCCCGGCGTGGCCGCGTTGAAGGCGCCGGGCTTCGGGAGCGCGTGTCGCAATGCCGCGCCGTCCGCGCCGTCCGGGTTCTCCGATGCCGGGCTCGCGGCCGACTGTCTCAGGCTCTATTCGATCGCGCTGGGCAAGGCCGATGGCTCGTTCGGCGAGAACGACCCACTGCTACGCAGTCAGGTGTCGAGCTTGCTGGCTCGGCTCACGACGCTCGCCGGGTCCACGCTCGGCACCCGCGGAACGTTCCCCGATGTCACGCCCGACACCATCCCCAACGCGCAAGTGCGCGACGAGATCGAGCTCCTCGCGGGCTCTGGGATCATCGCCGGCTTCCCGGACGGGCTCTTCCATCCCGCCGACAACCTGACCGTTGCGCAGGCCATCACGCTCGTCGTGCGGACGCTGGCCTTCGTCCACGCCGGTACGCCGGCAGCACCGGCGTTCCAGGACCAGGGCAGCACCGGCTCGAACTACGACTACGCGGTCAACGTCGGGCTGCTCGACCTTCAGGCCGGGAACCAGAGCGGATTCGAATACGCCCATCAGACCGCCGACACCACGGCGCGTGGTTTGCTGGGCGACGCGATCGCGCAGGGCCTGCAGCGCCTCGTCGACTCCGGAGTGGTGGCGAGCCGCTGACGTCGCGCTCAGCGGTGCGGGCCGTCGATCAGCGCAACAGCTCGAGCCCGTGCCGGAAGAACTCGAGACCGGCCGCGTACGGATCGGGAGTGGTCAGGTCGCCGCGGCGCAGCACGGCGCCGAACGGCGCGTTCCAGTAGGCCGAGTCATCCGGACGATCCGGCGACCACGGGCCGAGATACAGGTAGGGCTCGTCCGAGTACGCGTCGCCGGGTGATGCTCCGAGGTTGCAGCGCTCCTCGTCGCCCGGGCCGACGCGGACCGACGTGCCGGCATCGAAGTGCTCGGGCCACAGCTGCACGGCCATCGCGTCGCGCGCGCCCGCGGCGGCGGCGTCGAGTACTCGCCAGCCGAGGTCGAACCAATCGCTGATGACACGCAGGTCCGCGGCATCGATCGGCAACGGCTGATCGACGGGACCGAGTGCCGGCGTGTCGTCACCGGCCGCGAATGGCGCCGAGAGATCGACGTCCGCGAAGCGGGCGAGGTCGGCGAGCGACGAGCCTACGAGCCCGATACCGGCGGCCTTGCCGTCCCGCTCGCGGATGAGCACGTCGCCATCGATGCGCAACACCTCGATGGCGGCGCCGAAGGCGGGTGTGCCGATGCCGCCGGGCGTGGCGCGCAGCCCGAACTTGCCGGTGGCGGCGAACCGCGCCCTCGCGAGGACGTGAGTGGCGACGCGGTGCAGGGCATCACGAGTGACGTTCACGGCATGATTCTCGTCGTTCATGGATCCGGTGGAAGCGGCGAAGCACTGCCCGTGTACGAAGCGTCGGTGGGTCGAGTTCCTCGGTGATCGTCCAGATCCGATGACGGAGCGGGTTGAGTGACCAGCAGCTCGGTGAGCCGGCGCTCGCGGTGCCGGCGCTGGAACACGACGAGCGCGATCACGCCCCACGAGCACGGAAGCCACGTCTCGGCGACGCGGT
Source organism: Acidimicrobiales bacterium (assembly GCA_035937605.1). Lineage (GTDB taxonomy): Bacteria > Actinomycetota > Acidimicrobiia > Acidimicrobiales > JACDCH01 > DASUCS01. Next base: position 19,828 of record DASZHU010000292.1, read on the forward strand.
AGGTGACGACGGTGAGGTCGGCTTGCATCTGCGTCGCCCCGGCAACAGCGAGCACGCCGCTCAAACCCGCTTCGACGAATCCGAGGCCGCCCGGCGTGAGCGGGATCATCCCGGCGAGATTCGCCACGATGAACGCGGCGAGAACGGCCGCGGGGTTGACGTGGGCGCCGGTGGCGCGCAACGCGAGATAGAGCGCGAGGTAGTCGGTCGAGGCGCGCACGAGATCGAGCAGCAGCGGGCGCCACGGACGATCGCGGAGCACGTCCAGGATGAGGTCGCGCTCGCTCAGCATCCGCGCCTCGAGGGCGCGCGGGTCGTCGGGTTGACGAAGCACGCGTTGCACGAACGAGATCGCGTGCGCGAGCCGGCGCCACGTGCCCTCTCGACGCACCAGCCGCGCGCCACCCAACAGGATGACGACGAGCACGGCCGCGCCGGCCCACATCGCGAGCTGCAAGCGCGAGTCCACGCTGCTCCCCGCGGCCGTGGCCGCGAGGACGACGACCGGCAACACGATGAAGCCGGTGATCGTGCCGATCACTCCGATCGCGCCGAGCGACGCCACCGACCGCGTGAGGGGAAGGCCCGTCGCGGTGAGCATGCGCACCTGCGCGCCGGCCCCGAACGCATTGCCGCCGGGTACGAGCCGACTCACGGCGTTGCCGACGAGCTGTGGCGCTGCGACGTCGAGCCACCGATCGGTGCGCAAGATGATGCGCTGCAGCTGCCAGTTGGCGATGAGCTGCGCGGCCACGGTCAGCACGATCGCCACGAGCCAGCCCGGAGCGATCCTGCGCACATCGCCGAACTCGCCGTACACCGACCGCAGCACCGGCCACACCAGCACGAGCGCGCCGACCGTGACGGCGAGCATCACGACGCGGCGGACACGCATGGGCCCATTGTTTCCCGATCAGGCGTTCGGGTGCCGCTGCGAGAGAAATTGCTGCTAAGCGTTGCGTCGTGAATTTCGAGACGTACGACGAACAGGTCGCGGCAGCGGTGCTGAAGGGCAACACCGGGCTCACCGGTCTTCCCGAGTACCTCGGCATCACGACCACCGACGTCGGGCCCGGCACGATGACGGCGGAGCTCGAGGTTCGGCCCGAGCTGCTCAATCCATTCGGCACTGCACACGGCGGTGTCATGACCGGTCTGGTCGACCACGTGCTCGGCTCCGTGTTGTACCCGCTCATCCCCAAAGGCGCGTGGGCGGCGACCACGGAGTTCAAGGTCAACCTGCTCGCACCGGCGCGCGACGGCAAGCTGCGCGCGCGGTCGCAGGTGATGGCGATGACGAAGCGCACCGCCGTGGTGCGCATCGACGTGACGAACGACGACCGCCTCGTCGGGCTGGCCCAGGGCACCGTCACGATCAGCGCGCCGCGCTCGTGATGGCGGATCGCCTGGCGGGCGGTCAGGTGATGATCGCGTCCGGCGGCAGCGGGTTGTCGTTACGGGCGAACGATGCCGGGAAGAGATCGTCGACCGTCTGCTGCGCGAACACGAGCCCGAGCAGGTTCCGATGGCGTGACTGCGTGCCGGCGATCTTCGTCATGGTCGCGCGGTACTCCGGACGCGTCAGAAGCCCGGTGGCGTACACGTAGGTCTGTCCGAGCGCGTCCTCGAGCGTGAACAACAGCTCCACGACGTCGTCCTGCGTCGTGGCGGCCGCGAGGCCGGGCTTGAAAACCTTGTCGACCGACGCGTTGGGTGTCGTGATCGCGGGGACGTCGGTGGTCTGGAGCAGCGCGTTGAGTGCCTGTTGGTGTGCCATGTGATGCGCGAGGAACAGCGTCGTGGTGTCGAGGGCG
>DASZHU010000293.1:0-2060 GCA_035937605.1 Acidimicrobiales bacterium
AGAGCGGCGGACTCGGCTCGAGCTTGATGCGCGAGACCCTCGATCGCTGCGACCGCCAAGGGCTCGGCGCCTACCTCGAGTCGAGCAACATCCGCAACGTGCCGTTCTACGAGCGGCACGGTTTCCGTGTGCTCGCGGAGGTGAGCCCGAGCCCGGAGTTCACGGCGCGCCCGATGTGGCGCGAGCCGCAGACCTGAAAGCGGCTGCTACCAGCCTCGCTCGGCCAGCTTGACGTCGAGCCCCTCGATCTCGAGGCCCTTCATCGGCTCGCCCAGCCCGCGGCTCACCTTCGCGAGGATCTCTGGATCGCGGAAGTGCGTGGTGGCCTCCACGATCGCCTTGGCCCGCAGAGGGGGGTTGTCGGACTTGAAGATGCCGGAGCCGACGAACACCGCTTCGGCGCCGAGCTGCATCACGAGTGACGCGTCGGCCGGCGTCGCGATCCCGCCGGCGCAGAACAGGGGCACGGGCAGAGAGCCCGTCTCTGCGAGCTCTTGCACGAGACCGACGGGTGCCCGCAGCTGCTTGGCCCAGTCGTAGGCCTCGGCCGAATCGGCCTGGGTGATCTTGCGGATGTCGCCGAGGATCGAACGCAGGTGGCGCACCGCTTCGACGATGTTACCGGTGCCGGCCTCGCCCTTCGAGCGGATCATGGCAGCACCCTCGCTGATGCGACGCAGCGCCTCGCCGAGGTTCGTCGCGCCGCACACGAAGGGCACGGTGAAGCGCCACTTGTCGATGTGGTGCACTTCGTCGGCGGGCGTGAGCACCTCGGACTCGTCGACGTAGTCGACACCGAGCGCTTCGAGGATCTGCGCCTCTGCGAAGTGACCGATGCGGGCCTTGGCCATGACGGGGATCGTGACGGCCGCCTTGATGCCCTCGATCATCTCCGGGTCGCTCATTCGGGCGACGCCGCCGTCACGCCGGATGTCGGCGGGAACTCGCTCGAGCGCCATCACCGCAGACGCGCCCGCGTCCTCGGCGACCTTGGCCTGATCGGACGTGACAACGTCCATGATCACGCCTCCCTTCAGCATCTCGGCGAGGCCTCGCTTGACGCGGAAGGTGCCCTTCTCAGCTGACATGGACGTGAAGTCTACGAGCAGGCCCGGGTTTGCCCGACTTGATTCGGGTGAACGGACTTCCGTCCGGACTCCGCGAAGATGGCTCCGTGCCCGATCGACCGCAGCTGACCCGCCGGGCACTCCTTTTCGGAGCGTTGGGCACGGGCGGGCTCGGCGTGCTGCGCGCGCTCGGGATCCTCAAGGAAGACGCGGCGCCGAGCGCGGCCGCTCCGACCACCACCACGACCGCTTCGTCGACCCCGATCACCCGCGCGAAGCGCGCACGAGCGAAACCGATCGCGGACACGCGCAACATCATCCAGATCGAGAACGCGAAGCCGGGCACGACCGACTTCGGGTTCCCGTTCGAAGACGACGTGCAGAGCCGGATCGCCGGCTACGCAAACCGCGACAGCGCTCGCCGGGGCGACAACGTGCGCCTCTTCGTCTCGACGACGGGATCGACGTTCACGGTCGAGGCGTTTCGCTTCGGCCACTACGGCGGAGCCGGCGCCCGCAAGGTGTGGCAAACGGAGCGTCCCGTCGTCGGCGGGGTGCAAGCACCGCCGGTGGTCCACTTCGACACGAACATGCGCGAATGCGAGTGGCTCCCATCCGTCGACGTCACCGTGGGCGAGGACTGGACGCCCGGCATGTATCTCTTCCGGCTAAAATCCGATGACGGCGGCGGTCACTTCGTGCCGCTGGTCGTGCTCGACGATCGCAAGGCCGACCTGTTGGTGATCTCCGCGATCACGACGTGGAACGCGTACAACACCTACGGCGGCGCCAGCCTCTACGAGGGCGACATCGGCCGCTCACAACTGGTCAGCTTCGACCGCCCGGGCGATGCCAACGGCTCGGGCCACTTCTTCGGCGGCGAGCGCGAGTTCGTGCAGCAGGCCGAGTCGATGGGCATCGACGTGACCTACACCACCGACGTAGACCTGCACGCCCGGCCGGACCAGACCACCACCCGCGGCTACAAGGCGA
>DASZHU010000294.1:0-13490 GCA_035937605.1 Acidimicrobiales bacterium
CTTCTTCGGGCTCAGCTGCGTGACACCACCGCGCAGCTCCGAGTTGCCGTACGTGTAGACGGTGTCTCCCGGCGCGGTGCCAGGCGAGCTCGTGGCCACGGGTCCGCCCCAGGTCGGAATCGACGGATTGACCTTGGCGTAGTCCGCGGGGTCGAGCGCGATGATGGCCAGATCGTTGTACTGACACGTCTCGGAGTCGGCCTCGTGGAGCGACTGCATCGCGAGCCACGAGTTGTAGGCCATCGTGCCCGGCTTCGACGCGCCGGTGACCGTGACTGGCGTGCCCAGAGGCAGCGAGCCCGACGTGCACCCGTTCGTCGCGGTGTTGCCGCCAGTGCCCGAGCAATGCGCGGCCTGACCGATGTACACCTTCGTGCCGTCGGTGAAGACGAAGTTCGCGGTGCACTGCGCGCCGGCGGTGAACGTCTGCACACCGGGATGAATCGCCGCGGTGGCCGCGGGCGCCCATGTGGGGGCGGCGGCAGCCAGCGTCGCGGTTCCTGACAGCCCACCGATCACCGCGAGGGCGACAGTGGCGACGCCAGCGGACAGCTGGCTCAACTTTCGGGACACGGACAACGGAGACCTCCACGGTGAAGTTGGACGTGCCCGCGCCCACCGACTCCAACGACGAATTGTCCGAAATCTAATGGTTCAGCCGAGATCGGAGAGCAACAGGTCGTCCTCGGTCTCCCGTCGGACGACGAGCCGAGCGTTGCCCCCTGAGGCGAACACGACCGCCGGGCGGAGGATCTTGTTGTAGTTCGAGCCCATCGAATGGCCGTAGGCGCCGGTCACGGGGGTGGCGAGCAGGTCGCCGACGGCGACGTCGGCGGGCACGCGTGCCTCCCGCACGAGCACGTCGCCGGATTCGCAGTGCTTGCCGACCACACGGACGGTGCGGGGCCGCTCGGCGAACGGGCCACGGGGCAGGAACGCCTCGTACCCGCTGCCGTACAGGACGGGCCGCGGGTTGTCGCTCATCCCGCCGTCCACCGACAGATAGGTGCGGATGCCGGGCAGTTCCTTGATGGTGCCCACCGTGTACATCGTGATGGCTGCAGTGGCGACGATCGCACGACCGGGTTCCGCGGTGATGCGGGCCTCGATGCCGGCGTTCGTCGTCGCGTCGCGTACCGACCGCGCCCATTGGGTGATGGTCGGTGCCTCCTCGCCGTCGACGTAGGCGACGCCGAGACCACCACCGATCGACAACTCGCCGGCTTGGTGCTCGCGCACGAACGGCGCAACCACGTCGATCGCCTGATGGAAGAAGTCAGCGACGAACACCTGACTGCCGATGTGCAGATGCACGCCGTGGAACGCGACCGCGGACGCCGCACGGACTCGATCGATTGCCTTGGTCGCGTCGCCGGAGTCAACGCCGAATCCGAACTTCGAGTCCGCCTGTCCGGTTCGGATGAACTCGTGGGTATGGGCCTCGACGCCGGGCGTGATGCGCACGAGCACGCGCGGGGCGAGACCGTCGCGTCGATGGAGGTCTTCGAGCCGGTCGATCTCGTCGAACGAATCGATCACGATCGTGGCCCCGGCCTCGCGAGCGCGGCGCAGCTCGACCTCGCTCTTGTTGTTGCCGTGGAGGACGAGCTGGCCACCAGTCGCGCCCGCAGCGAGCGCGACGTGCAGCTCGCCGCTCGACGCGACGTCGAGCCGCATGCCCTCGTCGAGCGCCAGACGCGCCATCGCTCGGCACAGGAACGCCTTCGTCGCGTACGCGACGCCATCGGGGAACCCGGCGACGGCCTCGCCGCATCGGGAGCGCAGGTGCGCCTCGTCGTAGACGAACAATGGAGTACCGAAGTCGGCGGCGAGGTCGCGTGCGGAGCAACCTCCGATCGTGAGCCAGCCGTCGTCGCCGACCGCGGCCGAGTCCGGCAGCACGTGGCGCGGCACCGGCCGGGTCATCGCTACATCGATTCCGGCGCGGAGACGCCGAGAAGGTCGAGCCCGATGGCGAGACCGATGCGTGCTGCTTCGACGAGCCACAGCCGGGCCTGTGTCGTCTCGGGCGTGACGCCCTCACCGATCACGTAGCAGTCGTGGTAGAAGCCATGGAACCGGTCCGCGAGCTCGCGCACCCACGTCGTCACCTTGTGGGGCGCGCGTTCTCGCACCGCGATCGCGACGATCTCGGGTAGCTCGTCGAGAGACCGCAGCAGGTCGAGCTCGCGCTCGTGCACGAGCGGCGCGAAGTCGACCGTCGACAGCGGATGACGCGCGAGGCCGACCTCGTCGGCTCGTCTCGCGATACCGGCGATGCGGGCGTGCGCCATCTGCACGTAGAAGACGGGGTTGTCCATCGTCTGGGCGGTGATCACGCCGAGATCGATCGTCTGGCGCGTGTCGAGCGATTGCAGGAGGAACGTGAGTCGCGCGGCGTCGGGACCGACCGCGTCGAGGAGATCGGCGAGCAGGACGAGATCTCCGGCCCGCTTGGACAGTCGAACGGGCTGCCCGTCGCGCATCAACGTCACGAGCTGCCCCAGGACGATCTCGAGCTCGCCGGGGTCGTGTCCGAGCGCCTGCAGCGCGCCCTTGAGGCTGGCCACGTGCGCGTGATGGTCGGCCCCCCACACGTCGATGAGGAGCCCGAACCCGCGCTCGAACTTGTTGCGGTGATACGCGAGATCACCGAGCAGATACGCGGGCTCGTCGTCCGATCGCACGATCACCTGGTCCTTGCGATCGCCGAACTGCTCCGTACGGATCCAGACGGCACCGTCGCGGTCATAGGCCATGCCGCGCTCACGGAGCTCGGCGAGCGTCGCCTCGATCGCACCGGAGTCGACGAGCGTCTGTTCGCTGAACCATGTGTCGAAGCGCACGTTCATGCGCAGCAACGTGTTGCTCAGGTCACGCTTGACGCGCTCGTAGCCCCACGTGGTCGGGTCGACACCCGCGGGCATCTCCGACGCCCATTCCTCGATGTACTCGCCGCGGTAGCCGTCCTCGGGTAGCGGCTCGCCCGCCTTCACCGACGCGAGTGACGCGCCGAACAGCCGCATCTGCGTGCCGCGGTCGTTGAGGTAGTACTCCCGGTGCACGTCGTGGCCCGTGCGTTCGAGCAAGTTGGCGAGCGCATCGCCGTAGGCCGCCCAGCGTCCGCCGCCGGCGTGGAGTGGCCCGGTCGGGTTGGCGGAGACGAATTCGACGTTGACCCGCCGGCCGCCGCCGATCTGCGGCGCCGCATAGCCGTCGACGCCCTCCTCGACGATGCCGCGCAGGACGTCGTGCAACCACGTCGGCTCGAGATGGAAGTTCACGAAGCCGGGGCCGGCGAGCTCGACGCGATCCACGTGGTCGGCGGGATGTGCGGAAAGCCACCCGGCGAGCTCGGTGGCGAGCTCGCGAGGATTGCGGCCCGCAGGTTTCGCTGTCGCGAGCGCCACGTTGGTGGACCAGTCGCCGTGCTCGCGACGGGCCGGACGCTCCAGCTGGATGGACGCGGGCGCGTCGACGCCCGCCGCCGTCAGGGCGTCACGCAACGACTGCTCGAGCACATCGCGGATCACGGGAAGACCCGGCCGCTAGGAGGTTCGCTTCGAGGCCCGCGTCTCGAGCAACCGGTTCACACGGTCGACGAGATCGAGCGGCTCGAACGGCTTGGTGACGTAGTCGTCGGCCCCGGCGTCCATCCCGGAACGCACGTCGGCGTTCTGCGCCTTGGCCGACAGCAGGATGATCGGGATCTCACGGGTGGACGAATCGCCCTTGAGCTCGATCACGAGCTCGAGTCCGGACTTCTTCGGCATCATGATGTCGCTCACGATTAGGTCGGGCTGATCCGCGCGGGCGACGTCGATGCCCTCCTGCCCGTCGCGCGCGACGAGCACGGTGAAGCCCTCCATCTCGAAGTTCACCTCGAGCAACTTGAGGATCACCGGATCGTCGTCGACGACGAGGACGGTGCTGTCCGGCACGTCGAGGATGCTAGCTCGGCGGGTCACCAGCGCCGGACGTACGTTCCGCGTCGCTGTAGATGGCGCGGACGATGTTCTCGATCGCGGGCTCCTCGACCGAGAGATCGCGGATCGGCGCCTCGGCCGCGACTCGCTCGAGCAGCGCGGCCGCGGTCAGCTCGTCACGCCGGAACCGGAGCCACTGGCGCGGCCCCTCGACCTTGGTCACCTCGGCGCCGGCGACTCGCAGCGGCGGACCCGGCACCTCGAGATCGACGACGAGCGTGCGATCGATGCCGTAGCGCTCCTTGATCGCGGCGACGGTGCTGTCCTCGATGACGCGGCCATGGTCGATGATCACAAGCCGTTCGCACAGACGCTCGACATCGACGAGATCGTGAGTGGTGAGCAGCACTGTGGTTCCTCGCTCCTGGTTCAGCGCGACGAGGACCGTGCGCACCGCCTCCTTGCTGACCGGGTCGAGGCCGATCGTGGGTTCGTCGAGGAACAGGATCGCGGGGTCGTGGAGCAGCACCGCGGCGAGCTCGCCTCGCATCCGCTGGCCGAGGGAGAGCTGTCGCACGGGCACGTGCAAGAGCTCGTCGAGCCGCAGCAGCTCACGGAACCGGGCGAGGTTCGCGTCGAACCGGTCAGCGGGCACGCGGTACACGTGGCGCAGCAGGGTGAACGACTCGGCGAGGGGAAGGTCCCACCACAGTTGCGTGCGGTGCCCGAACAGCACGCCAATGCGACGAGCGACGCCGACGCGGTCACGGCTCGGGTCGAGGCCCGCCACCCGCACGACGCCGGCGGACGGAACCAGGATTCCGGTCAGCATCTTGATCGTCGTCGACTTGCCGGCCCCATTCGGCCCGATGTAGCCCACCATCGATCCGGAATCGATCGACAGCGACACGCCGTCGACCGCGCGCACCTCGCGACGGGCGCGACGCAGCCGGCCCGCCCTCACCGTCACGGTGAACGTCTTCGCCACGTCCATGAGCTCGATGACGGCCACGGTCACGCGTCCCGATCGGTCCTGCGCATCGTCAGCTCCCCGTGCTCCGGTAGTGCCGCACTGCGAGGCGCCACACCGCGCACGCCGCGAGCACCAGCACCGCGGCGACGACCGGCGATGCCAGCGCGAGACCCCGGGGAAGATCGAACGACCGCGGTTTGTCGAGCAGGTACGCCACCGGGAGATAGCTCGTGAACGCGAGCGGAACGACGAACACGACGAAGTGGCGCAGCCAGGTGCCGAGCACGTCGATCGGATAGTGCGAGAGGGTCTGGCCGCCGTAGGTGAACGAGTTCGACACCTCCTGGGTCTCGATCGTCCAGAACGAGAGCGACGAGGTGAGCACCCAGATCGAGCCCCAGATGAAGACGGACGAGATCACCGCGATCGGAAGCAGCGCGACCTTGTCGGGCGTCCAGTTGATGTGTGCGTTCGCGAGCGCCACGACGAGCACGATCGCCGGTTGGACCGAGCGCCCGACGCGGCGGAGTGCGAACTCCATCGCGCACAGCTGCAACAGCGCGCCGACAGGCCGCAGCAGGAAGAGGTCGAACGTGCCCGCCTTGATGTGCTGTGACGCGATCTCGACCTGGCTCACGAGCAGATCGGCGATGCCGAAGCTCAGTCCGGCGACGCCGTAGAGCAGCGCGACCTCAGTGACGGACCAGCCTGCGATCGCGTTCACCCGACTGAACAGCACCACGATCACCGCGAGGTCGAGACCGGCCACCACCGACTGGCTCAGCAGGAAGAGCACGAAGGAGGTGCGGTACTGCCAGTCCGATCGGATGCGGGCGCCGACCAGCCGGCGGTAGACTTGAAGGTCATCGGCGACGTCAGCCACCTTGCACCACGACCTTGCGCATCGCCCGCGCCAGCATGATGCGCCCCGCGCCGAGCACCACGGCGACCCACAGCACCTGCTGGGCGTAGACACCGAGCAGGTCGAGTCCTCGGTGCTTTCCCAGGAAGATCTCCACCGGTAGCTGCGCCATCGCCGGGAACGGTGTGGCGTGCGCGATCGCGCCGAGCCACGCCGGGAAGAACACCACCGGCACGAACACGCCACTGAAGAACTGCGCGACCAGCCAGCCGAGCTGGTGCGGTCCCTTCACGTCGAGCAGCCAGAACGAGGTGAGCTGCAACAGGAAGCTCCAACCGAACGACACCGCGATCGCCAGGAACACGGATGCGAAGAACTCGAACCAGATCGAGGCGCTCGCCGGCAGCCGCAGGTGGAACACGAGCGCGCCGACGAGGAATGGAGGGATCCCGCGGAAGATCGCGTAGAAGGTCGACTTGCCGTACGCGTCCGCGAGCCAGAACGCCTGGAAGTCGACGGGTCGGTACAGATCACTCACGACGTCGCCCGACCGAACGCGCTCGGCGATCTCGAGCGATCCGAAGATGCCGATGACCATCAGCATCCCTTGCATGACGAACGTGAACGTGACGACGTCGACGGCGTCGAAACCGCCGATGACGGGACGCTCGCGCACCACCGCCAGCAGGACGTAGGCGAGGATGAAGCCGAACACGGTGTTCGTGAACACGCCCGCCGCCGTCGCCGCGCGGTAGGTCGACTGCCGGCGGTAGGACCGCGCCGCGACCTCCCACATCCAGCGCATGACCCTCCCCCGTACGCGCGCCTGTGGCCCGCACGGATGTGCAGGCGGGGGTCAACCGTACAACGGCGGCCTCAAGGCGGCGGCCGAAATCCGACGACGACGTTGCCACGCCGGGCGGTGAAGCCGAGAGCTTCGTACACCCGTATGGCGCTCACATTGGTCTCGAGGACATGCAGCAACGGCGTATCGCCACGATCGAGGATCCGACCGACCAGGTCACGCACGAGCGCGCTCGCGATGCCGCGTCCGCGGAGGTGGCTGTCCGTGCACACGGCGCTGATCTCCGTGTGGCCCGGCGCCCGCATGCGCATCCCCGCCATCGCGACGAGCACCCCGTGGTCGTCGCGGACGCCGAGGTAGTCGCCGAGCTCGATCGTGCGTCGCTCGAACGGACCTGGATGCGTCCGGCCGACGAGGGCGAGCATGTCGTCGACATCGTCGGTCGCAAGCGAGACCACGTTCGGTGCAACCGCAGGCTCGACATGCGTCGCGATCATCTGGAGGGTCGGCAGGCGGAACAGCTCGTCCCAATCCGCCGGAGTGTCGCGTGGCTCTCCGAACAGGACTGCGATGTCGCCGCGGCCCAGGAGTGCGCGCAGGTCGTCCCAACTCGCGCCGTCGGGCTCGTCAGGGAGTGCAGAGAACGGCGCCACGCCGGGCTGATACCGGGCGGCGCGCGAAGTGCCCTCGGCTACCTTTTGCTGAGGTCCGGTGAGGGCGTGCCACACCGGATTGTCGAGCAGGTGCACCGGAGGATCCTCGCATGAGTTCCACGCTTCCCCACCTGTCGCACTGGGGCGCATTCCGCGTCACGGTCGACGACAACGAGGTGCAGGCCGTGGCCGGGCATCCCGACGATCCGGCGCCGTCCCCGCTGCTCGCCAACTTCGTCGACGGCGTGCACCATCGCGCCCGGGTCGCGCGGCCGTCGATCCGCAAGGGCTGGCTCGACAACGGTCCCGGTCCCGACGCGCGTCGCGGGGCCGACGACTTCGTGGAGGTCGAGTGGGCCGAGGCACTCGACCTCGTCGCCGCCGAGTTGCAGCGAGTCCGCACCACGCACGGCAACGAATCGATCTACGGCGGTTCGTACGGATGGTCGAGCGCGGGCCGCTTCCACCACGCGCAGACCCAGCTCCACCGCTTCCTCAACGGCATCGGCGGCTACACCGCCTCGGTCAACAGCTACTCGCTCGGCGCGACCGAGGTGATCCTGCCGCACGTGGTCGGCGGCGCGGCCGAGGTGCTGCGCCGCGCGACCACGTGGAAAGCGATCCTGGAGCACACCGAGCTCGTCGTCGCGTTCGGAGGCATGAACGTGAAGAACGCGTGGGTGAGCCCCGGGGGCGTCACGCGCCACACGCTCGCGCCGAGCCTCGCCGAGGCGGCACGACGCGGACTTGCGTTCGAGCTGTTCAGCCCGCTTCGCTCCGACCTCCCGGCGGACGTGTTCGCCGCATGGCACCCGATCGTTCCGGCCACCGACGTCGCGGTGATGCTCGGGCTCGCGCACGTGCTCGTCACCGAAGGGCTGCACGACCCTGCGTTCCTCGAGCGCTACACGGTGGGCGCGCGCGAGTTGATCGCCTACGTCCTCGGCCAGGAGGACGGCGTCGCGAAGACGCCGAGCTGGGCAGAGCAGATCAGCGGCATCCCGGCGTCGACCATGCAGGAGCTCGCCCGGCGCATGGCGACGCACCGCACGCTCGTGACCGTCAGTTGGGGGCTCCAGCGCACGCAGCACGGCGAGCAGCCAGTGTGGATGGGCATCGCGCTCGCCGGCCTGCTGGGCCAGATCGGGCTGCCCGGCGGCGGCTTCGGCCACGGTTACGGGTCCATGGCCGACGTGGGCGCGCCGACCGTGCCGTACCCGCTCCCCGTGCACAAGCAGGGCCGCAATCCGGTCGACACGTTCATCCCGGTCGCACAGGTGACCGAGCTGCTCGAGAACCCCGGTGGCACGCTCGCCTACGACGGCCGCGAGCTCGCGTTGCCCGACATCCGCTTGGTGTACTGGGCCGGCGGAAACCCGTTTCACCACCACCAAGACCTCAACCGTCTGCGCCGTGCGTTCGCGCGGCCCGACACGATCGTGGTGCACGAATCGTTCTGGACGGCGACGGCCCGCCACGCCGACATCGTGCTTCCGGCAACGATGTCGCTCGAACGCGACGACATCGGCTGCGGGCGCAACGACGGCTACGTCATCGCGATGCCGAAGGCGCTGGAACCCGCAGGCGACGCTCGAGACGACTACGAGGTGTTCGCCGAGCTGGCCAAGCGACTCGGGACGTGGGACGAGTTCACGGAGGGCCGCGATGCAATGGAGTGGCTCGAGCGCATCTACGAGGTGTTCCGATCACGCGTGGCCGAGCGCGGTGTGACGGTCGCACCCTTCGACGAGTTCTGGCGCGACGGCGAGGCGCACCTTCCGTTCGACTCCGATGACCACAGCCTGCTGGATCGATTCCGTCACGATCCAGAAGGACGGAAGGTGTCGACGCCGAGCGGGCGCATCGAGCTCTTCTCGTCGACGATCGACGCCTTCGACTACGACGATTGCCCCGGTCATCCCGCATGGATGGAGCCCGTGGAATGGTTAGGCAGCCCGCGCGCGGCACGGTTCCCGCTTCACCTGATCGCGAACCAACCGACGCCACGGCTGCACGGGCAACTCGACGTCGGCGCCCACAGCCAGGCGTCGAAGGTCGCGGGGCGCGAGCCGATCCGGATCCATCCGGACGACGCACAGGCACGCGGGATCGCCAACGGCGACGTCGTGCGCGTGTTCAACGACCGGGGGGCGTGTCTCGCCGGCGCGATCGTGACCGACGAGGTCCGGCCGAGCGTCGTGAACCTGTCGACGGGCGCGTGGTTCGACCCGATCGACCCGGCGGAGGCGAACGCAACGTGCGCGCACGGCAACGTCAACGTCCTCACGGCGGACCGTGGCACGTCTCGGCTCGCGCAAGGCTCGACCGGACAGCACGTGCTGGTGCAGATCGAGCGTTTCGAAGGCGAGCCGCCTCCCGTCCGAGCGCACGAACCCCCGAGCTTCGTCCCCCGCTGAACTTTTGGTTGTACCGGCGGGACAGAAACGTCCCGTATGCACAACCAAAACGCGAAGAGTGTGCGCCCCCGGGGCGACTCGAACGCCCGCACACGGCTCCGGAGGCCGATGCTCTATCCACTGAGCTACGGGGGCAGGGAGAGGCGATGGTACCGGGTCAGCACTGAACGCCCGGCGGTGCCTCACCCGGCGTGATGCCGACGACGGTGGTCGAGGTCGTCGGCGCGGACGGCGTGGTCGCCGTGTCCGCTGGCGCGGAGCCGTCGGACGGCGCCGTCGTCGTGGTGGTCTGCGCCGGCCGCGGCGTCTGCATCACGGTGGTGAAGTCGGCGCCCGTGACGAGCACGAGGTGGTTCGCGTCGAGAGTCGGGTCCGCCGTCAACGCCGACGGCGACGTGAGGTGACGGGCGAGTAGGTCGGCGGCGGCCTCCGACCCTGGCGCGTACCGGATCGTGGTCTGACCGGCGACCGGCGCGTTGCTCGCCGATCCCAACGCGAAGCCCACCGCGCCCAACGCGGTACGCACGTCACGCGCTTGCCCCGCGGTACCGCTGCCGTTGAGCACCTTCACGGTGACCTGCCCCGCCTGGAGCTGTCCCGGGTCCACGCCGCGGAAGATGTCGAGCGTGCTCTGCGCAGCGTTCTGGTCGAGCAGCAGGACATCCGCGCCACCGTTCGTCACGTAGTTCCTCACCGGTACCGAGTACGACTCGATGTCCGACGGCTGCAGCGCCTTGAACCGCTGCACGAGGCTGAACAGGTCGCCGCGGTCGAGCGTCTGGTCGATCGTCACGCTGTCCTTGGCCACGTTGAGCAGTCGTGTGAACGTGCCGAGGTCGGTGATGCCCAACGACAGCGCCTTGTGCAGCGCCTTGCGCACGAAGATCTGCTGGCGCGTGATGCGACCGAGGTCCGCGGTGCCGTCGCTCTGCCAGCGGCCGCGCGTGTCCTGGAACTCGAGGTACCGGGAGCGGGCGAAGGCGAGCGCCTGTTCCGGCGAGAGGTTCACGCAGCCGGCCTGGGGGATGTCGAGACCGGTGTGGGTGTCGCGCATCGGCGTGTCGAAGTACATGGGCACGCCGCCGAGCGCGCTCACGAGCCCCTTGAACCCCTCGAAGTCGACCTCGATGTAGTTGTTGATCTCCACGCCGAAGTCGCGCCGAATGGTGTCAACGAGCACCTGGCGCCCGCGCCCGTAGGCGGCGTTGATGCGATCGTTCTGTCCCGTGTCGGCCATCGGGACCCACAGGTCGCGAGGGAACGACAGCATCTTCACCGTTCCCTGGACGGGGTCGATGCGAACGATGAGGATCGTGTCGGACCGCTTGCCGTCCGGCAGGCCCGGCCCGAGGATCGCGCCGGCATCGGGATCGTTCGGATCGACGTTCGCACGACTGTCGGAACCGATCACGAGGTAGTTGCGCGGCTCCTTACTGCCCGCGCTGTCGAGCGCGAGGTTCGCACGCGAGAACTGGCCCGTGATCCAGAAGAGGTACCCGATGCCCGTCGCCGCGGCGAGACACGCGACCGTGAGCAGCGCGCCGGCGCTGATCGCGAGACGTTGCAGCCAGGTACGCGATGAGCGCGACGCGGCATGTCGCGGGGCGCTGGCCATGAGGGGTCCGACCGTAGCGCGAGGCGACTTTGGCGCCCTGTCACCCCGCCGCCGACCAACTGGTGATCTCGCTCACTCGGATCACCACGGCGGCGCCTTCCGGCCGGCGGTCCCGGTACTGCTCGTATTTGCGTACCAAGGGCTGCAACAGGTCGTCATCTGGTGCGTTGACGACTCGCGCGTCGCCTCGGAGTCGCACCCACCACAGCGACGACCAGTCCTCGTCGTAGTGGTCGATCAGCACGGTGACCGTCGGGGTCGTCCGGATGTTCTCGAGTCTGCGCAGTTGCAGCGTTCGCTTCGGCTTGTGATCCACCGCATACACGATCGTGTCGTCGTCGACGAACGCGAACGTGATCGGCACGACGTCGATGCCGCCGCGTGCGTTGATCGTCGCCAGCCGCGCCACCCGCGCCGCGGCGACGTCAGCCCGGCTTGGGTTCCTTGGGAAGGCCAAGTACACGCTCGCGCTGTTCCTCGGGGGCTGCGCCCCCGGACCCCATCGCCGGTCGGCTCGCTGGCGCTCGCACGACCGGCCGGCGAGCACTCACGATGGCTTCGGCTCCTTGGGAAGGCCGAGTACACGCTCGCCGACGATGTTGCGTTGGATCTCCGCGGTGCCGCCCCAGATGGTCTCCGAACGTGAGAAGAAGAACGACGCCTGCGTGATCGACACCGGGTAGTCGGCGCGACCGTGACGACGGCCGTAGCCGGGCACGAACTCCTCCTCGTCGGTGACCTTGCCCGTCAGGATCTGTCCGTACGGTCCGAGGATGTCCATCGCGAGGTTCATGGTGTCGCGGTGCGACTCGGACCAGAACATCTTGTTGGTCGCCCCGAGGGCGGCGACACCAAGGTCCTTCTTGTCGTGTACCGCCGCCGTCAGCGTTCGGTAGCCGTTGATCCGCATGATCTGGATCTTCGACCACTGCTTTGCCAACTGCTGCCGGACGGTAGGGTCACCGATCGCGCCGTTGTCGCGCGCCTTGCCGATGATCTGCTCGAGCTCTTTCTCGAACCGTCGATGGCTCGTGGTCGCCGACGAACCGCGCTCGAAGCCGAGCGTCGTCATCGCCACCTTCCAGCCGTTGTTCAATCCGCCGACCACGTTCTCCTTCGGCGCGCGCACGTTGGTGAAGAACACCTCGTTGAACTCCGCCGACCCATCGGGCTGCACGATGGGACGAACTTCGATGCCGTCCTGCTTCATCGGCACGAGCAGGTAGCTGATGCCGGCGTGCTTCGGCGCGCTCGGGTCCGTGCGGGCGAGCAGGAAGATGTAGTCGGCGTATTGCGCCTGCGTCGTCCAGATCTTCTGACCGTTGATCACCCACTCGTCGCCGTCGAGCTCGGCCTTGGTCTTGAGCCCGGCGAGGTCGGAGCCGGCGTCGGGCTCGCTGAATCCCTGGCACCACGCGATCTGGCCACTGAGGATCTTCGGGAGGAACTCCTTCTTTTGCTCCTCGTTCCCCCACTGCAGGATCGTCGGGCCGACGAGGGTGTCGCCGAAGAAGTCGGCGCGCAGCGGTGCCCCGGCGCGAGCGAACTCCTCGTTGAGCACGACGTTCTGCATTATCGACAGGCCCTTGCCGCCGTACTCCTTCGGCCACGACGCGCAGATCCAGCCGCCGTCGAAGAGTTTCTGCGTCCATTCCTCGTGGAACTTGCGGCGCTCCTCGGTGGTCATCGCGAACCCGTCGTCGAACCAGCCGTCGGGAAGGTTCTCCTCGAGCCAGGCGCGGATCTCGCCGCGGAACTCCTCGGCGTCCGGCGGGTAGGTCAGGTCCATCGCAAGATCTTGACCGACGGGTCAAGCCGCGTTCTAGTTGACCGGTGCGTGAGATCGAGGCCCTCGTCTACCGCTACGCCGAACTGATCGACGCGGGCGATCTCGACGGCGTCGCCTCACTGTTCGAGCACGGGGTATGGGGCGCCGGCACGCGCCCTGAGCGGATGCGCGGAACCGCGCAGGTCCGGCGGATGTACGACGGCGTGATCCTCTACCACGACGGCACGCCCCACACCAAGCACGTGATCACCAACCTCGTGATCGACCACGACGAGGGCGCCACGCACGCGACCGCGCGGTCGTACTTCACCGTGTTGCAGGCCCACGACGGTGTGCTGCAACCGGTGATCGCGGGCCGGTATCACGACCGGTTCGAGCTCGCCGACGGCACATGGCGCTTCGCGGAGCGCATCATCCACCCCGACCTGCAAGCAGATCTGTCGCACCACA
>DASZHU010000295.1:0-5481 GCA_035937605.1 Acidimicrobiales bacterium
TTCTCGAGCGCGACGACTGGTTCGACACCGTCGTCGACATGATCCGCAAGTAACGACCACTCCGTAGTCCCTTTCACCCTCGCCACCTGCGCAGGGTCGGCGTGCCGGACGACAGAGACTGAGTAGCGTGGCAACTCGTGAGTGTGCTCTGGGTGGTGCCCCTGTTCGTGCTGACGGCCGGGGCCGTGCTCACGGCCGCCACGCTGCGCAAGAGCACGCTCGAGGCGACTGCCCTGCGGGACGAATGCGCCCAGCTGAGCGAATTGCGCAGCGCGCTCTTGGAGCTTCGCCTCGAGGCGGATACCACCCGGAGCGCCTTCGTCGACATGCGCTCCCGCTCCGGTCGGAGCGCCCCCGACCGGTAGATTCGGGCCATGTTTAATGTCGGCACCGGGGAGCTGCTCGTCATCCTCCTCCTCGCCCTCATCGTCCTCGGGCCCGAGAAGCTGCCCGATGCCGCTCGCAAGATGGGCAACATCGTCAGCGAGCTTCGACGGATGTCGGGCGGGCTCCAGGCCGAGATGCGCTCCGCGATGGACGAGATCACGCGGCCCCCGCTCGAGTCGGTGAAGGATGCGCCCGCGGCCGAGTCGGCTCCGGACGAGGCACCGAAGGATGAGACCGGAACAGAGCCTGCCAAACCCCACGCCGCGCACGACGACCCGGCCGCGTAGCGCCGGCGGCGCGCGATGAGCACCGACCCGCTGCGGACCGGCGCCACAGATGAGGGTCGCATGACCCTCATGGAGCACCTCATCGAGCTCCGCCGCCGCATCATCATCTGCTGCATCGCCGTCGCACTCGCGGCGGTGGTCGGCTGGTTCCTCTATCCCGCGGTCTTCAGGCTCCTGTTGCATCCCTACCGGCGCATCGCGTCGAAAAGCATCACCGGAGGCCAAGCGCTCCTCGTGACGAGCCCGATCGAAGGCTTCGCGATCCGCATCAAGCTCACGTCGTACGTCGCGATCGGGCTCGCGATGCCGGTGATCCTTTGGCAGATCTGGCGCTTTGTCTCGCCAGGCCTGTACAAGCACGAGAAGCGTTACGCGCTGCCCTTCGTCGTCTCGGCGATCGTCCTGTTCGCGATGGGCGCGTGGATCGCGTACTGGACGCTGCCCATGGCACTCAAGTGGCTGGCCGATGTCGGCGGGAGCGACGTCACGCAGGCGTACACCGCGGACAAGTACTTCCAGCTGATCGCCTACATGATGCTGGCCTTCGGCATCTGCTTCGAGTTCCCGATCCTGTTGATCTTCCTGCAGATGGCCGGCATCGTGCAGAACGCCACGCTATGGAAGTACTGGCGCCACGCCATCGTGCTGATCGCGATCGTCGTCGCGGTCGCGACGCCCAGCAACGACCCGATCTCGATGCTGGCGCTCTCGATCCCGTTGTGGATCTTCTACTTCGTCGCGGCCGGATACGGCTGGCTCCGCGCGCGCCGCAGGCGTCGAGTCGCGTCGCGGACCTGATGACCGAGGTTCGCGACTCCGGCGCGAGCTACCACTTCACGCTCGATCCGTTCCAGCGCCAGGCGATCGAGGCGCTCGAGGCGGGGCAGTCGGTGCTCGTCGCGGCGCCTACGGGCGCCGGAAAGACAGTGGTGGCCGAGCACGCCGTCCGGCTCGCGCTGCAGTCCGGCGGCAAGGCCTTCTACACGGCACCGATCAAGGCGCTGTCGAATCAGAAGTACGGCGACCTGGCTCGCCGCCACGGCGCCGATCGCGTGGGCCTGCTGACCGGCGACAACTCTGTCAACAGCACCGCGCCAGTGGTCGTGATGACCACCGAGGTGCTGCGCAACATGATCTATGCGGAGTCCTCCGCCCTCGATGGCCTCCAGTTCGTGGTGCTGGACGAAGTGCACTACCTCCAGGACACGTATCGAGGTCCGGTCTGGGAGGAGGTGATCCTGCACCTTCCCGCGCCCGTGCGTCTGGTGTGCCTGTCGGCCACGGTGTCGAACGCCGAAGAGCTCGCAGACTGGATCACCACCGTCCGAGGGCCGACCGCCGCGGTCATCGAGGACCGCCGGCCCGTCGAGCTCGTGAACCTGTACTGCGTGGGTGACCGCACCACTCCCGATCTGCACCTGCTACCGACGTTGGTCGACGGCCGCCCGAACGCCGAAGCGGCGCGCCTCGACGCCGAGTCGCTGCGGGCGGCGCCGGTCCGCGGGCGCCCGCGACGCCGGTTCTTCACGCCCCGCCGCGTCGAGGTCGTCGAGCGGCTCGCCGCCGACGATCTCCTGCCGGCGATCTTCTTCATCTTCAGCCGTGCCGCGTGTGACGACGCGGTCGACGCGTGCATCGCTGCCGGTCTGCGGCTCTCCGAGCCCGACGAGCGAGCGCGTATCCGAGCAATCGCGGAGCACCATGTGGAGAGCCTCTCGGATGCCGACCTCGACGTGCTGGGCTACGACCGCTGGCTCGCCGCGCTCGAGGCCGGCATCGCCGCACACCACGCCGGCATGGTGCCGCCGTTCAAGGAAGCGGTGGAGACGTGCTTCGCCGAGGGTCTCGTGAGGGTCGTGTTTGCCACCGAGACGCTCGCGCTCGGCATCAACATGCCGGCGCGGACGGTCGTGATCGAGAAGCTGTCGAAGTTCACCGGCGAGCGTCACGAGTTCCTCACGCCCGGCGAGTACACGCAACTGACGGGCCGGGCCGGTCGCCGTGGCCTCGATCCGGTCGGGTACGCCGTGGTGCTGTGGTCGCCGTTCGTGCCGTTCGAACAGGTCGCGTCGCTGGCGTCGAGTCGCGCGTTCCGACTCACGTCGGCGTTCCGTCCGACCTACAACATGGCCGCGAACCTCGTGCAGCGGTACGAGCCCGCCGACGCCCATCATCTCCTGAACCTTTCGTTCGCGCAGTACCAGGCCGACCGGTCCGTTGTGCGCCTCGAGACGCGCCTCGACAAACGGCGCGCGGCGCGCGACGCGATGCAGCGCGACGTCACGTGTGACCGGGGCGACGTGACCGAATACCGCGCGCTGCTCGACCAGGTCGACGAAGCGCGCCGGCGCGTGGTCTCACCGAGAGGACAGGTGGCCGAGGCCCTCGCTCGACTCCGGCCGGGCGACGTCATCGAGATCACGTCCGGACGGCGGGGAGGCCGGGCCGCCGTACTCAGCTTCGCCAACCGGCGTGAAGAGTCCCGGTTGAAGGTCATCACTACGAACCGCAAGTTGCTCACGCTCGATGCGGCGGACTTCGACGCACCCCCTGATGTCGTGGGGCACGTCGAGCTGCCGGTGCCGTACGCGCCGAACAACCACTCGTTCCAGCAGAACGTCGCCCGACGGTTGCAGCAAGCGCGGCTGCGCGGTCCCGTGCGGTCACGCCCCCCGCGCGCGGGCGTGGCCGAGCACGCCCGCGCCGTGGAGCGCGCGGAGGCACATCCGGTGGCGCGCTGTCCGGACCGTGACCGGCATCTACGGGCGATCGTGCAAACCCGGCGGGCCGAGGCGGAGGTGAACGACCTCGAACGTCGCGTCAAAGGTGAGACCGGGTCGCTTGCTCGACACTTCGACCGTGTCCTGCGCGTGCTGGAGGCCTGGGGCTACCTCGACGGGTGGTCGCTCACGGCCAAGGGTCGTCATCTCGCGCACCTGTATCACGAGAGCGACCTGCTCATCTGTGAGGCGCTGCACACCGGCGTCTTCGACGAGCTCGATCCTGCCGCGTTCGCGGGGCTCGTCTCGGTCTTCACGTACGAGCATCGCAGCGCGAACCCTCCGCCGGCGCCGTGGTTCCCGTCGTCGAAGGTCCGTCAGCGTTACGCGCAGATCGTGCAACTCGCGGACGAGCTCAACACGGACGAGCACGAGGCCGCGCTCTCCCAGACGCGCGTCCCCGATCCTGGCTTCGTCGCGCTCGCGCACGCATGGACCGCGGGAGGCGATCTCGACAGCGTGCTCGAGGACGAAGACGTGTCCGGCGGCGACTTCGTGCGCAATCTGAAGCAGCTCATCGACCTGTTGCGCCAGATCGGCGACACCGCGCCGCTCGATGCGACCCGTCGCACCGCCCACGAGGCCGCGGATCGATGCTTCCGGGGGGTGGTCTCGGCGTCGTCAGTCGTCGGGACCGCGATCGACGACGACGAACCGATCCGGTCCGCCGAGCTGCTCGCGGTGACGGATGACGATTGAGAAAGGGCAGCCGTGGGGAACCCCCGGGTCCCTTCCCGAGGATGGCGTGGTCGTGCACTCCGACGCCGAGGCCCGTGCCATCGTCGAACGAGCCCGGCGTGAGGGTGCGCCGGTCCCGATGCTCGGGCTGGCGGGTGGCGACCTTTGTCGGACGGTGGGCGGGGCGGGCGACGAAACGCGGCTGCGGTCGGACGAGGCGATGCAGTTGCCCGTCGACGTCGGTGCCGTGCTCGTCGACGGGCGGCTCCACTGGTTCGTGGCGCACGTCGTCGCACGCCGGCGCTGGTGGCGGGGTCGGATCTTCGCGGCGATGAACGCGGAGTACCTCGGAAGCTGGGATGTCGCGCCTCGCGGACATCCCAACGACGGGGTGCTCGAGACCTTCGAGGTGACGATGTCGATCGGGGATCGCCTCAAGGCCCGATCTCGCCTCCCGACGGGCACGCATCTCCCACACCCTCAGATCAAGGAGCGACGAGTGTCCGCGCTGCAGGTCGACGTCGATGGTCTCGACGTGTGGCTGGACGGCGAGTGCATCGGCCCGGCGCACTCGCTGTCGATCCGCGTCGAGCCCGATGCCCTGTGGTGCGTGGTGTAGACCGGGCCCATGTCCACGTCTGATCTGGCAGCGGTGAAGGAGCGCCTCGCGGCGGAGGTCGACAAGCGCGCCGACATGCTCATCGACGCGTCGCACCAGATCCACGCGCATCCCGAGCTCTGCTACGAGGAGCACTTTGCGCACGACGTGCTGACCGGGCTCCTCGAGGCCGAGAAGCTCGACGTCGAGCGACACGCGTTCGACCTCGACACCGCGTTCATCGCGCGGGCCGGTACCGACGGTCCGACGATCGCCGTGCTGTGTGAGTACGACGCGCTTCCCGGGATCGGCCACGCTTGCGGGCACAACATCATCGGCACGGCGGGCCTCGGCGCCGGCATTGCGGCTGCGATGCTCGCGGGAGAGCTCGGTGGTCGGGTCGTGGTGCTGGGCACGCCCGCGGAAGAAGGTGGAGGCGGCAAGGAGCTGCTCGTGCAGCGCGGCGCGTTCGACGGCGTCGACGCCGCGATGATGGTGCACCCCGCCGGGGCAGATCTCGCACGCATGGACGTGATCGCGATCCATCAGATGAAGGTGCGCTACCACGGTGAGGCGGCGCACGCGGCGGCATTCCCGCACAAGGGCCGCAACGCGCTCGACGCCGCGGTGCTCGGCTATATGAACGTGGCCGCGCTGCGCCAGCACATCAAACCGAACGAGCGCATCCACGGCATCTTCACGAACGGAGGCGACAAGCCGAACATCGTGCCGAGCTTCGCCGCGGCGGAGT
>DASZHU010000296.1:0-11348 GCA_035937605.1 Acidimicrobiales bacterium
CTTCCTCCCCGGCGGGATCAGCGGCCACAACGGCCAACCTCACTAGAGTTCTTCCTCGACATGACCGCACCCAGCGCCAGCCCGCGCGAGCCCAAGCCTCTGCGCGTACCTCCTGCTCAGGTCCACATTCCTGCGGTCGACCGCGAGGCGATCCTGCGTCGCATCGATGCCGCGCTCGAGTCCGGGCAGCTCACGCTCGGCGCGATCGGACGTGAGCTCGAGGAGCGCTTCGCCGCCCACCACGGCGCGAAGCACGCCATCGCCGTGAACTCCGGCACCAGCGCCATCGAGATCCCGCTCCGGGCGATCGGCGTGCAGGGCCGCGAGGTCCTGGTGCCGGCCAACACCTTCTTCGCCACTGCCGCGGCGGTGATCGCCGCGGGTGCCCGGCCGAAGTTCGTCGACTGCGATCCGGCCACGATGGCTGTCGACGTCGACTCGGTCCGCGCCGCGATCGGGCCCGACACCGCGGGCCTCGTGCTCGTCCACATCGGGGGCCTGGTCACGCCCGCGATCCACCAGCTGAAGGCGCTCTGTGACGAGCACGGCTTGTTCCTGTTCGAGGATGCCGCGCACGCGCACGGCTCGTCGCTCGACGATCGCATGGCCGGCACCTTCGGCGTCGCGAGCTCGTTCAGCTTCTACCCCACGAAGGTCATGACCGCGGCCGAGGGCGGCATCATCCTCACCGACGACGACCATCTGGCCGACGAGGCCCGGGCCTACCGCGACCAGGGCAAGGCGAGCTTCACCGCCAACGTCCACACCCACCTCGGGTACAACTGGCGGATGAGTGAACCGCATGCGGCGATCGCTCTCAGCCAGCTGGCGCGCCTCGACGAGTTCATCGGACACCGCCAGCTGATCGCGAAGATCTACGACGGCGGGCTCGGGTCGCTCCCGCTCACACCGCTCGCGATCCCGGCCGCAGCGGGTTGCAACTACTACAAGTACGTCGCCTACCTCCCCGACGGCATCGATCGCGCCGCGCTCAAGCAGACGCTGCGCAACGATCACGGCGTCGGGCTGTCGGGTGAGGTGTACGAGTTGCCGCTCCACGCGCAGCCCGTGTTCGAGCCGTGGGTGGACGGCCCACTGCCCGGTGCCGAGCGCATCTGCGCTTCGCACATCTGCTTGCCCATCTCGGCGAAGCTCACCGAAGAGCAGGCCGAGATCGTGATCACCTCACTGCGGTCGGCCCTCGGCACGCAGTCACACTCGTAGCAAAGGACGATCGTTGACCAGAGCCGTTGCCGTGACCGGTGGGTCGGGGTTCATCGGAACGCATGTCGTGGACGCCCTCCTCGACGCCGGGTGCAACGTGCGCGTGCTCGACCCGAAGCCGCCACACCGCGCCGACGCCGAGTGGGTACCCGTCGACGTGCTCGACACCGACGGCTTGACGGCCGCCGTGGCCGGCGCCGAGGTAATCTTCCATCTCGCCGCGATCGCGGACGTGAACGACGTGATCGTCGACCCCACGCTCGCCGTCCAGGTCAACACCCTGGGCACCGCCCGTCTGCTCGAAGCCGCTCGCCGGGCCGAGGCCGGCCGCGTCGTGCTCGCGTCGACGGTGTGGGTGTACGCCGCCACCACCGGCGACCAGGTCGACGAGGACACCCTGTTCGACCCCAACACCGACCGCCACCTGTACGTCACTTCGAAGGTCGCCGCCGAGATGGCCTGCCGCGACTACCTCACGCTGTATGGGCGCCCGTACACGATCCTTCGTTACGGGATCCCGTACGGCCCCCGGATGCGCGACAACTGCGTGGTCGCCGCGTTCATGAAGCGTTGCATGCGGGGCGAGCCGCTGCGCATCGACGGCGACGGGAGCCAGCAGCGCTCGTTCGTGTACGTGGAAGACCTCGCGCAGGCTCACGTGAAGGCGCTCGACGACGTCGCGGTCAACCGCACGTACAACATCGAGGGCGCGGTCCCCGTCAGCATCAAGGAGATCGCCGAGTCGGTCACGGCGCTCGTCGGCACCGGCGTCGTCGAATTCGGCGAGCCCCGGCCCGGCGACCTCAAGGCTCGCACCGTCTCGAACGCGCGGGCCCGAGCCGAGCTCGGGTGGGAGCCCACCACGACGTTCACCGACGGTCTCGCCCGTACGTACGCCTGGTACCAGGCCCAGGCCGCGGCGGAGGCCAGCGATCGCATCGCGGCGTCGCCGCTGGCGCTCACCGAAGAGTGACGCCACCAGCGGTGAACGCAGCGATCGACCGGCCCGGCGGTACCCGGCGCATCGCGGTTGTTCCCGCGTACAACGAAGAGCCCACGGTGGCCCAGGTACTCGACAAGCTGAGCTACCTCGTCGACGAGCTCGTCGTCGTGGACGACGGGTCGACCGACGGAACGCGCACGGCGATCCAGGATTGGCTACCCGGACACGACCACTGCCGCCTGCTCAGCTTCGACGAGAACCAGGGCATGTCGGCGGCGTACTACCTGGCCTTCACCGACCTGCGTCGGCGCATGCGATCGGGTGAGCTCTCGGAGAACGACCTCGTCTACACGATCGACGCCGATGGCCAGCACGACCTCGACGTGCTCGACGACCTGCACGCACGGGCCGTCGACGAGAAACTCGACGCGCTCCTCGTCCGACGCGACCTCTCCACGTATCCGCTGTACAAGCAGGCCGGGAACTGGGTGCTGTCGACGTGGGCGACGTTGTGGGCCGGCGCACGACTCGACGATGTCGAATCCGGCTACCGCATCTTTCGTCTCGGCGCGCTGTCCGACGCGCTCACGTACTACCGCGGGTACAAGTACTCCGAGACCGTCGAGGTCGCGGTGGTGCTCTGCCGGCTCGGGTATCGCGTGCGCAACGACATCGTCGTGCCCGTGCCCGTGTATCGCAGCCGCACGCGCATGTACGACGTGTTCGTCGATCTCAGCGCGATCCCGATGGCCGCGGTGCGAGTCACGACGCGGCGGCCGCCTGGTACCGAAGTCCCCAGCCTCGCGCCGCCGATTGCCGTCACGGCGGCGGGTGCGGTCGTCGGTATCGGCGTGTTGCGACGTGTCGCACAGCTGTTTCGCGCGCGTCAGCAGTGATCGAGGTAGCCCGGCAGCCCGAGGAGCTCGTCCAGCCGTACCGGCTGCAGCCCCTTCGCCCGTAGGCCGTCGAGGATCAGAGGTAGCGCAGTGAGCAACACCGACCGGTCCGCGCCGACCGTGCCGTCGATGCCGTCGTGGAGCAGCACGATCGAGCCGGGCCGCACGCCGTCGAGGATCCGTCGCGCCACCAGCGCCCCATCGGTCGTCGCCCAATCCCCCGCGGACACGTCCCACGTCACCGAATGCATACCCTTCGAGGACACGTGCGCGAGCATGAAGGGCGTGCGTTGGCCGTGGGGTGGGCGGAAGAACGCCGGACACACACCCAGTCGGCGGCGAAAGGCGTCCTGGGTGCGATCCAGCTCCGGGTATCGCGGATCGAGCCAGCGCCAGTAGTCATGGTGATACGAGTGATCGCCCAGCAGCTGTCCGTCGTCGTACAGAGCCTTCGCAATCGCGGGGCGAGCGTCGATCGCCTTGCCGACCTCGAAGAAGGTGCCCTTCACACCGTGCGCGTCGAGGATCGCGCTGATCTTCAGGCTGAACGGATCATCGGGCCCGTCGTCGAACGTCAGCGCAACCCGTTGGTCGGCGCGATCGCCGTGCGTCACCACGTGGCCGAACCACTGCACCGTTGGATCGTTGCCGCCGACCCACAGCACCAGCCCACCGGCGAGCACCGCAGCCACGCTCACGACGCCGACCGCCCGACGGCCGATCTTCACACGCGGGCCACGCGTCGACACGACCGTGGTGAACGCGCACGCCACGACGACCACTGCGGTGAGTCGGAGGTTCACGAAGCTGGTGGCGGCGCCGGCCGTGCCGAACGCGAGCACGCGTCGATCAGTGGCCCTCGAGGTGGGAGCCACCAGCCCGAGACCGGAACCGAGCACCAAGGCGATCGAGAGGTCGATGACGCCTGGCGGTGTCACCGCGTACAGCACGAGCGCCACGAGTGCCAGCAACGCACCCAACCACGCCAGCCGAGGACGCGGCACGAGCTTCGCGACGTTGATCGCAACCACGATCGCGAGCGCCAGTGAGACTGGCAGTGGCCACGGCATCGGCGCAGGACGGTAGCGCCCCCACCCAAACCGAGACGCGCGCGGCACGCAACACGAAGTACGCGTTGATCAGCGCGTGGGCCGTGATCCTCGTCCTCCTCCTGCGCCATCGCGAGGTCATCTCGAGCGACACACTCTCCAACTACATCCACGTCTGGTTCGTCGCGGACCGCTTCTGGCACGGTCACGGTCTCCCGTTCCGCATGCCGGTGCTCGCCCACGGCCAGGCGCTCGCGTTCCCCTACGGGTTCATCCCCTGGATGTTCGCCGTGCTGCTCTGGCCGATCATGGGCGAGTGGAGCGTGACCCTCACGCTCGGCATCGGCTTCGTCGGGCTCGTGCTCGCGACGTTCTGGGCCTTCCCCGAGCTGCGCCGCGGATGGTGGGCGGTCGCCGTGCTCGTCAACCCTGCCTTCGTCGAGGGGCTCCTGCTCGGTCAGCTGCCGTTCCTGTGGGCGGCCACGATGCTGTTGCTCGGCATCGGATGCTGGCGCACCAACCGCCGCATGCTGGCGATCCTGCTGGTCGCGCTCGCACAGATTACGCACGCGCCCGTGCTGATGCCGATCGTGGCACTGCTCGTGCTGTGGTGGGTGCGCTTCGAGCCCGACCGGCGCACGCTCCTACGAGGATGGATCTTCTCGGTCGTCGTGTCGCTACCGGCCGCGGTCTTGGTGTTCGCGTCGCCCGTCACGTCGCAGACGTCACCGTTGTGGAGCCTCTGGGTCGAAGTCGAGACCGTCGCGCTGCGCGCGCTGGTCGTGATCGTGCCGATCGCCCTCGTGTACCTCCAGAGCCGCGAGCTGCGCCGGAACGGTCCCGCCCTCGCCGCAGCCGCGATGGTGATCGGGCAGCTCGTGACGATTCCGATCTCGGGCATGGGCGTGGGATGGAGCGCCCTGAGCCGCAACCCCGATGCCACGGCCCGCGCCATCCCCCGGTCAACGGTGTTCGTCCGCGGCGCCACCTATCGCGTGCTCACGTTCGGCGACGGCAAGTACGGCCAGTACGCCGTGGTGCGCGCGGGCGGAAGCCTCGACTCGGAGTTCTTCCCCGAGAGCCTGCACCGTCGCAGCTTCCGCGACCAGGCGACCTACGCGAGCTTCCTGGCGAAGCGCGGGGTGGACTATGTCGTGGTCGACCACCGCTACCGGAAGTTCCACACCAACGAAGAGCAGTTGCTCGCATCGATGACGCTGTCGTCGGCGCGCGGCGAGTGTCCGAGCGGGCTGCGGATGCTGGAGGTCGATCAGGAGCCGAGCTTCTCCGTCTACCGCGTCATGCGGGGTTGCTCGGGGCCGGTCGCGACGAACTGACCTTCGTGCGGACGTGTTGCACGAGCTCGTCGACGCCGAAGTCGAGCCGGTCGCGACGGAACTGGCGCCCGCCCACGATCACCGCGCCCTTCGCCTCGAGGATGGCCGCCGTCTTGTCGAGCGCGCGACCGGGATTGATGGCGTAGGTACAGAACACCGCGGCCGGCTTGCGATCGAGCACGGGCAGCTTCCACAGCCGTCCGGCGCGACCGGGGCGCTGCCCGAACAGCACCAACCCGTCCACCCAGGTGCCGACATAGACGACATCGGCGACGGCGAGCTCTCCGAAGTCGAAATCGACGATGCGGTGCAGGGCGACGTCGTCGCCCGCCTCGGTCGCGGACGCCGCGATCAGCTCGGCCACCCGACGGGTGTTGCCAGTCATGGACTCGTACAGCACGACGGCCTTCATCGCGGTCCGTTTTAGTGCGCGGACCGATGCCCTACGGACGAGGTGGGTGGGTCAGAACCCGCCGAAGTGATGGCCCGCGTTCACGTGGAGCGCCTGGCCCGTGATGGGCTTCGCCAGGTCGGACGCGAGGAAGACGACGGCTCCGGCGATCTCCGCCGAGTCTGGCAGGTAGCGCAACGCGGCGGTTCCGGCCACCGAGTCGAACTGCTCCTCGTACGTGATGCCGTTGCGCTGGGCGAGGTACTCGAACCACGTCTTCTGCTTGTCGCTCCAGATGTAGCCCGGATGCACGGAGTTCACGCGTATGCCGAGGGGCCCGAGCTCGGCGGCGAGCGTCTTCGTGGCAGCTGCGAGCGCGGCCTTCGACGCTGCGTACGCGCCGAAGCGAGGATCGATCTTCACCGAGGACATCGAGTTGATCATGATGATGCGACCCTCGTGCTGGTCCTTCATCGTTGGTACGACGGACTTCGTGAGCTGCAGCGTCCCGAAGAAGTTGGTCTCCATCGTGGTGCGCCAGTTGTCGAGGTCGCCGCTCATGAACGACCGGTGGTCGCCGTCGCTGAACGCGTTGTTGACGAGCACGTCGATGCGGCCGAACCGGTCGAGTGCAGCCGCAGTCGCCGCGTCGCACGAGGCCTGATCGGTGATGTCGAGCTGCAGGCCCGCGGCCTCGCCGCCCATTGCCTCGATCTCACTCACCACGGCATCGACGTTGGCCTTCGTGCGCGCCCCGGCGACGACTGTCGCGCCGTGCTCGGCGAACTGCAGTGAGATGTCGCGCCCCATGCCCGGGCCGATGCCCGAGACGATCGCGACCTTTCCCTCGAGCAGTCCGTTCACGAGCGCACCTTGTCCACGGTCGTGGTGTAGAGCTGCTGTTCGATCCGTTCCTTGAACCGCCAGCCGTCTGCCGTCCGAACGAAGGTGTCGACGTACCAGAGGCCGACGATCATCATCCGCGGGGCGAGCTCGCCGCCGAAGACCATCGGGTTGTGACAGGCGCTCTTGCCGTGGGCGGTGTTCCCGTCGGCCGCGAAGCGCAGTGTGGTGCCTGTCGTGAGGTGTTGGGTGCCGGTGAACATCGTGAACGCGTCGGCGATGAACGTCTTCATCTCGGCGAGGCTGCCGCGGATCGCGCCGGTAGCCGTGTAGTCGAGCACGGCGTCGTTGGTGAAGAGCTCGTCGAGGGCGTCGTAGTCGCGGCTGTCGAGCGCCACGCTGTACCTCGCGATCAACTCGAAGATCTCGAGTCGGTCGGAGATCTCCTGGGTCGACATGGTCATGGCGCCACCGACCCGAAGTCGTCGAAGCCCGACGGCGCGTGGCGGCCGATGCTGCCGTGCTCGAAGAGCCCCCAGCCCTCCTGCCCGTCACAGTCGGCGCGGGCGACGTGGTCGATCACGCCGAATGGCGTGCGGGCGACGATGTCGGGATCGTTCATGTCGTAGGTGGCGCCTTCGACGAACCCACGCCCGCGCCACTCGCCGTGCGACCAGTCGGGATCGGTCCCGTAGCCACACCCCGCGTGCAGCACGACATAGCTCTTCGACTCGATCTCGAGCGTGATGGGCTTGCCCGAGCGATCGGCCATGCGCACGACCGCCCCTGTCGGGATGCGTGTGCCCGGTCGATAGCGGATGTCGATGTCGGGCCAGCCGAGTTGCTCGATCAGTGGCTGGCCGTCGTCGCCGGTGCGCACCCGCACCGCGTCGTTGAGACTGCGGAAGCCGCCGCCGTCCTCCTGCATGATGAGCACCAGGGCGAAATGGTCGAAGCGCAGCGGGATGTACGTCCACCAGAAGCCGAAGTTGGGATCCATCTCCGCTGTAGCGCGGTTCGGCGCTTCGGGGCCGCCGACCGGGCGGATCCCCCACGACCGGTCACGAGTGCCCACCCACGTCGTGTCGTCCACGACGATGTCGTCGCCGCCAACCGCAAGCGTGCCGGACCACGTGCCGACCTGCGCGAAGCGACAAGCGTCGATGATCACGCGACCCTGGCGTCGCACGACGTGATGAGCCTCCTCCACGGCCGGGAACGAGCCCGTCCACGTGAGGTCCATCGCAACACCGTGTTCGGCCCCATCACACACGAGCCGGAGCTTCTGCAGTGGCTCGATGATCTCGATGCGATACGGGCCGACGCGTTGGTTCATACGATCCATAGGGAGCGCGTCGGACGCGCGGACCGTGTGCTGCGTGTCGCCGCGCCGCACCGTGGCGTACGCGTCGATCACGCCGAGGTTCGGGTAGATGCCGAGGCCGGTCACGAGGAAGACGTCACCGGTGCGATCGTGGCCGTTGAAGTAGCAGCGGTCGTAGAAGTTCGGGTCGCTCGTCGCAGGATGCTCGAGCGACACCGGCGCCTGGTGCAACGGGTACTCGTCCAAGGGAATCGGCATAGGGGCGCATCGTAGGATCGCCTCATGTCCTTCGTCCTCATCGACCGTCCGCGCCCTGGTATCGCGCTCGTCACGCTCAATCGTCCGGAGCGAATGAACGCGATGGCGTTCGACGTGATGATCCCGTTCCGCGAGGCGCTCGAGGAGATCAGCTACGACAACGACGTGCGTGTGGTCGTCGTGACCGGCGCAGGGCACGGGTTCTGTTCGGGCGCCGATCTCGAAGACCCCGGTGCGCTCCCTCGCGTCGATGGGTTGACACTGACGTCGATCGCGCGGCGCGCGCTCGAGCTGCTCGACGACGTGATTCTCGCTCTGCGGCGGATGCACCAACCGGTCATCGGGGCGATCAACGGTGCGGCGATCGGCGGCGGTCTGTGTCTCGGCCTGGCCACGGACATCCGAATCGCATCGTCGAACGCCTACTTCCGCGCCGCGGGCATCAACAACGGCCTCACCGCGAGCGAGCTCGGACTCAGCTACCTGCTCCCACGTGCCATCGGCTCGTCTCGTGCCTTCGACATCATGCTGTCGGGGCGCGACGTCGACGCCGCCGAAGCGGAGCGAATCGGCCTCGTGTCGCGCACCGTGGCGCCCGCTGAGCTGCTCGACACGTGCTACGAGCTCGGCGAGCGCATCATTGGTTACAGCCGCGTGGGCATCGAGTGCACCAAGCGACTGTTGTGGGCCAGCCTCGACGCCGGGAGCCTGTCGTCGCACATGGAGCACGAAGGACACGCCCAGCTCTATGTCCGGCTCACCACGGAGAACTTCGAGGAAGCCATCCGGGCCCGTCGGGAGAAGCGCCCACCCGTCTTCAACGACTGATCCGCGCCCCTCCGGCGCCGCTACCAGAGCTCGTCGATGTAGGTGTCGGTGCCGACCTTCGTGCGGAAGAACGGCGCGACGAGGCGGACCGTGGCGAGGTTGTTCGCCTCGATCGAGTCCGTGTACTCGTGGATCGCAGGTAAGGCATCAGCGACGTCACCGCGGACGAAGAACAGCTGCAGCAACCGCTCGGGGCCGCCCGGCCCGCTTCCGAGATCCATCGGCGTGCCCGGGGGGCGGTCCTGGCCGGCCGACGGCAGCCAGCTGGACGCGATCTCGACGTTCGTTCCCGCCAGCAGATCAGTCAGCGGACCGCTGCTGAGCGCGTTGTACGTGTCCTGTCCGTTGCGCGCCGTGCTCGTGTCGAACCACGCGAGCACGATGCCGTCGTACGCGGCGTCGAGCGCGAGATCGATCGGCACCGGATCCGGATCGCGGTACGACGCGCCCAGGTGGTCGTACAGGATCGTGTGCACGTGGGTGCGCTCGTTGAAGCCGCGCCCGCCGCCGTAGAGGGCCTTGACCTGCTTGCTGCCCCATCCGAAGAAGTCGCCGTGGTGCCCTCGCTCGACGAAGTAGATGGCGACGTACGACCCCGCGTCCCACGGTGTGGCGATCGGGCCGTCGTGCTGCGGCCAGCGCAGATCCTTCAGCGCGCGAGGTGCCACCCACCGGCTGCCGCCGAGGCAGTACGGCCCGATGAGGCAGCCGCCGTAGTAGTGATCGCGCTCGTACCAGCGGTTGTACGCGCGCTCGTGACCCTTGTGCGGATCAACGAGGGTCAGCAGCATACTGCCGACCTTCACCGGGTAGTCGTCGACACCTCCGACCTGCAACGGGTCGTACGTCAACCGAGCACCTCCGATGCGATCAGCTCCTCGAGATGGCGGTCGTCCCACCAGGACAGCTGCAGCTGCTTCGCCCGCCGGAAGTAGAGCTGGATGTCGTACTCGACCGTGAACCCGACTCCCCCGAACACTTGCTGCGACATCGCCGTGATGTCACGGAAGGTCCTGCAGGCGAACAGCTTGGCCATCGGCGCGAGGCGCGTGATGGGACGTCCTTCGGTGCGGGCCCATGCCGCCTCCCACACGAGGAGCTCGGCGCCATCGAGCGCGGTGACCGCGTCAGACAGGTAGTGAGCGATGGACTGGAAGGCGCCGAGGGGCTTGTCGAACTGGAACCGATCCTTCGCGTACTGCACCGTGATGTCGAGCGCGTAGCGCGCGCCGCCGACCGCCTGGGCCGCGAGCAGGATGATGCCGTCGAGCATCGCCGCGTGCCAGAGCGGCCATCCGTCTTCCGTCACGACCTCGGCAGCCGCATCGTCGAGGTCGACCCGGTACTGCGCGTCGGAGCCGACCGTGAGCTGTTGGGCGAGGGTCACGCCGTCGGCCTTCGGGTCAACCAGCGCGAGTGCGATTCGGTCGTCGGCGCCGCGCGCGAGCACGAGGAGGCGATCGGCGGCCGCCGCAAACGGCACGTGCCGTTTCACGCCCGACACTCGCCCGCCTTCGAGCCGAGCCTGGACGCCTGCGGGCCCGAACCCGCGGTCGGGCTCGAGCCACGCCGGCACCACGATGCTCTCGCCCGACTCGACCCCGGTCCGCCACGAGACCTCGCCGGCCGCTTCCAGCACCGAGCGGCTCATGACCACGCTGGCGAAGGCCGGCGATGGGGCGAGCGACCGCCCGAACTCCCGATGGATGATGGCCAGGTCGATCATCGACAGGTCGGTGTAGAGCAGCCCCAACTCTGCGAGTTGCACCCACAGCTTCTCGGGATAGCCGACAGGGTCGTCTTCGAGCGCGCGCACGACGTCGAGACCGCAATGGCGAGCGCATACGCCGCGCACGGTCTCCCGCAGCAGCTCCTGCTCGTCGGTGAAGTCAAGGTCCATTCATGGTCTCCAAGAGTCGCCGCGACGTGTCCACGGGTTGTCGCCCTCGCCGATGGGGATCGCGATGCGGGCCGCGCAGGTCGTGCACACGCTGCCGTCGACGCTGAGCGTGACGTCGACGTCGGCCCAGGTGCACCCGGTCTCGTCGGTCTCGACGTTGGTGATCGCGCCGTCGAGCTGCATCGTGTCGCCGGGAAACACGGAACCCTTCATGCGGAACGTCATGCGCCCGAGCCGGCCCTTCGGCCCGGTCCAGTCGGTGAGGTAGCGCTCGAACCACGCCGCCTGGTTGGGAGTGTTCATGAAGATGTCGCGGGTGCCGTTGCGGTTCACTGCGAAGTCGTGGTCATGGTGC
>DASZHU010000297.1:0-3613 GCA_035937605.1 Acidimicrobiales bacterium
ATGCCGTGATCGTCGACGGCGCCACCGACGACAACCAGGTCGTCAAAGCGCTCGGCGGCGCGGACGTCACGTCCAGCGCAGGGCGGCCCCCCGACGGCTCGGGTGCGGAGGCGTTCGTACAGATCGGGTCGGGTGCATCCGACAGCCTCGTCGGTGTGTTCCAGCTCGTCGGTTGCACGATCACGCGACTCGTCGGCCCACAAGGCAACGCGCCGTCCACGTTCCCGATCGGTGGGAGCGTGACGCACCTCGACGGTGTGCGGTGCGACGGCACGGCCGGCGGTGAGCGCCTCGTGCAACTGTCCGCCACGAGCTCCGACGGTCTCACCTACGACACGAAGGAGACCCGACTCGAGGTGGTGAACGGAAAGCTCACCCCCGCCAATCCCCCGATCACCGGCGTGCTCGACGCGCACGACCCGCGGCTGCAGGCTTTCAGCGCGCTCAACTGCATCGGCGTGATCGCGCCGTAACGCTCAGCCGCGGTCGAGGACGCCGATCGAACGGAGACGGCGTTCGAGATGGTGTTCCATCGCACGCGTGGCGAGGTGCTCGATGTCGCGCGTCGACGAGGTGAGGGGGCGGGCGAGGGCCGATGCGACGCGTCCCCCGAGGATGGCCTGCAACAGCTCGATCGCCTCGGCGTCGAGCACAGTCCCGTGCCGGTGGTCGATGCAGAGCACGCCACCGTCGTCGAGGTCGAACGAGCACAGACCGTCGGTACGTCCGCAGATCACGCACGCGTCGACCATCGGTCGCAGCCCCTCGAGCGCGAGGAGCTTCCAGAAGAAGGCGGGCACGATCAACGGATGGTCGTGCAGCGCGAGCGTGCGCAGCGCACCCACCACCATCGTGTAGAGCTTCGGGTTCGGCTCGCGCTCTTGGCTCATGTGGTCGACGGCTTCGAGGATGGACGCGGAGCGAGTGATCCGCTCGAGATCGTCGCGCAACCCGCGGAAGCTCTCGAGCGACTCTGCTTGCGTGATCGTGTCGAGCTCGCGTCCCTCGTACAGCTGCAAGGCAACGTGACTCGTCGGTTCGAGGCGGGCGCCGAACCGCGACGACGTCTTGCGCACTCCCTTCGCGACGGCGCGCACCTTGCCGCGGCCCTGGGTGAAGAGCACGACGATGCGATCGGCCTCACCCAGCTTGTACGTGCGGATGACCACGGCCTCGTCGCGGTACAGGGCCATGTCAGGTCGTCTCGACCGCGCCGAACCGGCGATCGCGGTTCTGGTACTCACGCACGGCATCGAACAGGTGCTCACGCCGGAAGTCCGGCCACAGCACATCGGTGAAGACGAGCTCGCTGTACGCGAGCTCCCACAACAAGAAGTTCGAGATCCGGAATTCTCCCGACGTGCGGATCATGATGTCGGGATCGGGCATCTCGGGCTCGTAGAGATGCGCGTGGATGGTCTTCTCGGTGATCTTGTTCGCGGGAATGCCCGCGTCGACGATTGCGCGAACGGCGTCGACGATCTCCGCGCGTCCTCCGTAGTTGAACGCGACGGTGAACGTCATCCGTTCGTTCACGCGCGTGAGCTCCTCGGACTCCTCGATGCGACGCAGCACCCGCCGCGGCACGCGGCGATCACGGCGTCCTGCGAACCGGATGCGCACGCCCCACCCGTGGAGGCGGTCGCGGTGGCGCACGAGGATGCCGTCGTTGAAGTTCATGAGAAAACGGACTTCGTCGAGCGGACGTCGCCAGTTCTCGGTCGAGAAGGCGTACACGGTGAACCAGCGCAGCCCGAGCTCGAGTGCGCCTTCCACCGAGTCGAGCAACGCCTCCTCCCCTGCAGCGTGACCGTCCGTCCGCTTGAGCCCTCGCTGCGTCGCCCAGCGCCCGTTTCCGTCCATGACCGCCGCGACGTGCGTCGGCACGCGAGCCGGATCGATGCCCGGCAGGTCGCGCGGCGTCCTGAAACCGGGGAGGGGATCCATCAGTTTGCAAGTTAGTGCTGGTCGGGTACGTGTTCGCGGTGCGTCACAGGCTGAACCGGCTACGAGCGAGGTGGCCCTGGTTCGACATGACGATGGCGGTGCAGGATCGCTACACCGAGCTCGAAGGCGGCGAGATCGCCGCCGCCGTGACGCTGTCGATCTTCATCTCGCTGTTCCCGGCGATGTTGATGGGTACGGCGATCGTGGGCTTCGTCGCCGCCGGCAAGGTCGACCTTGCCGGACAGATCGTCGACAAGCTCGGGCTGAGCGGCACGGCCGCCGACGCCTTGCGCGAGGCCGTCAACTCGGCACAGGACAGTCGGCAGGCCGCATCGATCGTCGGACTCGCCGGCCTCGCCTGGTCGGCGCTCGGGGTCGTGCGGGCCATCCAGCTCGCGATCGACCGCGCGTGGCAGGTCAAGGGTGGCGGCATCGTGGACAAGCTGAAAGACCTCGGTTGGCTCCTCGCCACCGGCGCGCTGTTGATCGCGACCGCGGCAGCGACAGCGCTCGTGGTCGCGGTGCTGCCCGCGTGGGCCGCGCCGCTCGTGCTGATCGTGACGATCGCCGTCAACGTCGTGATGTTCTGGTTCACCTTCGCCGCGCTCGGCCATCAGCGCGTCGGTTGGCGGCCGTTGTTGCCGGGCGCGGTGTTCGCCGGCGTCGGGCTGCAGCTGCTCACGCTTGCGGGCGCCTTCATCGTGCCTCGCTCGGTCGCGTCATCGTCGGCGCTGTACGGCTCGCTCGGCGTGGTGTTCGCGATCCTCGCCTGGTTGTTCTTCTTCGGCCGCCTCCTCGTCTACGCATCGACCCTCAACGTCGTGCTGTACGAGCGGGAACGGGGCACGATCACGCTGGAGGTCGAGGCTCCTCGCATCCCCGGCGAGGTACCGGTGGAAGCGACGCGCGCCGGCGTCGTCGTCGAAGCCGCGACGCCGTAGCGTCTGACCGATGGACGTGAGTGGGGCCCTCGACGAGGTGGTCGCGCGCCTCCCCGGCGGTGGAGAGGCCCGCGCGGGTCAGCGGGAGATGGCGGCGGCCGTGGCCGATGCGATCACGGGCGGCCGGCACCTCGTGGTGCAGGCCGGCACGGGCACGGGCAAGACGCTCGCGTACCTCGTGCCCGCGATCCTTTCCGGCCAGCGCGTCGTCGTGGCCACGGCGACGAAGGCGCTGCAAGACCAGCTCGTCGGCAAGGACCTGCCCTTCCTCGCGGCGCACCTCGATCGTCCGTTCCGCTACTCCTCGTTGAAGGGACGCGCCAACTACCTCTGCCTGCAGCGGGCGAAGGAGGTGCTGGGCGACGGCGACGAGCAGCTGGTGATCAGCGGCGTCGACGCGCTCGCGGACCGGGCCCCTCGGTCGGAGCTCATCCGCCTCGTCGAATGGGCCACGCAGTCGGCCACCGGTGACCGCGCTGATCTCGCGTTCGAGCCGTCGGGCAACGCGTGGACCGCGTTGTCCGTGAGTGCGCGCGAATGCCCGGGGGTGGCGAGGTGCGCGATCGGGAGCGCGTGCTTCGCGGAGCGGGCCCGTGCCGAGGCCGAGGAAGCCGACGTGATCGTGGTCAATACCCACCTCTACGGCCTGCATCTCGCGACGGGCGGCGGCGTGCTGCCGGAGCACGGCATCGTGGTGTTCGACGAGGCCCACCAACTGGAGGAAG
>DASZHU010000298.1:0-2263 GCA_035937605.1 Acidimicrobiales bacterium
AATCTTCATATCGTCGACATTATCCCGAACAGCGACAGCGCCGACCCCTCCTCGAACGAGACGGCCGACTCGGTGAGGCCGAAGAAGATGCCGCCCAGCGCGGCGAGGCCCGATCCGAAGAACCACACGAACCGGATCACACGGTCCACGTTGATGCCCGACGACGACGCGAGATCGCGATTGTCGGCGATCGCCCTCATCGCCTTGCCCATGCGCGTGCGCTGGAGGCCGATCGCCACGCCGACGAGAGCGATCACCGAGATGATCGATGCGGCGAGGTTGCGCGGGGCGATGTCGATGCCCGCGACTTGGTACGCCTTCTGGATGTTGAAGTCGCTGTAGGCGCGCGGCAGCCCGCCGAACAGGTACAGGTACAGGTTCTTCAGTGCGAGGCTCAGGCCGATCGAGATCACCAGCATCGAGATCAGGCCGGAGCCACGCTTGCGCAGCGGCCCCCACAGGCCGAGGTCGAGGCCGGCGCCGAACATCGCGGTCAGCAAGAGCGCGATGGGTGCGCCGACGAGCAGCGACCAGCCAAGCGTGTTGTTGAAGTAGAACGCGAGCAGCGCGCCGAGCGTGACGATCTCACCGTGCGCGAAGTTGACCAGCCGCGTGGTGCCGTAGATCAGGGAGAGCCCGACCGATGCGAGGGCGATGATCAGACCGAAGTTGATGCCGTTTACGGCGGCCTGTCCGAGCTTGTGCGCGAGCGACACGGTGGGCGGCTTGACGACTCCGATGCGGAAGTTGATGCGCTGCACCTGCGTGGGGTTGAGCGTGAACGTCACCTTCGCATCGGCGTCGGCGAGTGTCGCACCCTTCAGCGTCGACGGATCGATGATCGCGGTGTAGGTGCCCGGCCCCGGCAGCTCGATCGCGAACCGGCCTTGCTTGTCGCTGACCGCGGAGCCGACTTTGTTGCCCGAGGTGTCCTGGACTTGCACGTGGACGCCTTCGATCGGTTCGTAGTCCTTCGTGTTGAGCGTGCCCTTCTTGTCGATGAGCAGGCCGACGACGCCTTCCTTGCCGTCGGGGATCGTCGCGGGCGTCTCGGTCGGCGCGGTGTGCGACGTGGGCGACGTCACTGCAGCGGAGGACGACGAGTCCGAGCTCGAGGCGTCCGATGACGACGAGGAGCTCGACGACGATTGCGCCTCGGACCGGGGTGCGAGGAGAACGAGGCCGGCCACGAGGCCGCACAGCAAAACCGCGATTGCTCGACGCGAATGGCCCCCCACGGGCCGCGGACTCTAGTGCCGGACCGTGTTACGCGATGCCGAGAGTGCCGAGCAGTTCTTCGATCGGAGCGACCATTCCTGTGTAGAAGGGACCGAACTCCGCATAGATCGCCGACGCCTCGTCGTAGCGCATCGTGTACACGACGTCCTTCAGATCGTCGGGGTGCACCGCGAAGAGCGTGACGCCCCACTCGAAGTCGTCGAGCCCCGTCGAGCCCGTGATCAGCTGCAGTATGCGGCCGGCGAACGTGCGACCGGTCTTGCCATGACCGTGCATCAGCTTCTCGCGCTCCTCGTACGGGAGCGTGTACCAGTTCTGCTCGACATTGCGGCGCTTCGACATCGGATAGAAGCACCACGCGCGCTTGCCGTCCGGCGGAAGCTGCGGGTACTGGCGGGTCTGCTTCATCTCCTCGGGCAAACCTTGCGCGTACTCGGAGATCTCGGTGAGCGAGAGGTACGAGTCGACCACGTCGAGCCCAGCAGCAACGAGGGCCGTCTGCAGCGCGCGCAGGCGCCAGAGATCCGGGCCCAGCGCCATCACCGCGACGTCGGCCTTGTGGCCGACGATCGCCGCGGTGACCACCTGGTGATCGTCGCCGCTCGCCTCCTTCACCGCCGCGACGATCGCCTCGGCGTCGGCGAGCGGCGTCGGCTTGCAGAAGAGGTGCAACACGACCCAACCGGCGGCCGGCGTCAACGGTTCGGGCACGTGAGCCAGGCTACGCCGCGTTGGCGCTCGCGGGATCGTGCCGGTTCACGAGTACAGGTTGATCCGACCGTCACGGGCGAAGCCGGCGAGCACGAGCCCGGCGGCGCGCGCCGCCTGCACCGCGAGCTGCGACGGCGCGCTGACTGCGACCACCGCCGCGAATCCGGCCGCCCACGCCTTCTGCACGATCTCGAAGCTGGCGCGCCCGGAGACGAACAACCCCCGCCCGCCCGCCGGCAGCCGACCGTCGAGCAGCAGCCGGCCGACCACCTTGTCGACCGCGTTGTGGCGACCGATGTCCTCCCGAACCAGG
>DASZHU010000299.1:0-4715 GCA_035937605.1 Acidimicrobiales bacterium
CGGGCACCGTCGTGGTGGCGGTCGACGGTGCGGCCACGATCGTGCGGCGTCGCTCGCGCCCGTGCGAGTGGGTGGCGACGGCGACGAGGCCGGCCACGAGGGTCAGGGACACGAGCGTCGCGGTGAGTCGGCGGAGCGCGCGCGACCTCCCCCACGTTGCGATCCGCACGGTTGTCTACTTCTTGGCCGTGCGGCGGCGGTCCTGCTCGCGCAACTGTCGCTTCCGCACCCGCAGGGCCTTGGGCGTGACCTCCACGAGCTCGTCCTCCGCGATGAACTCGATGGCCGTCTCGAGCGTGAGCAGTCGCGCTGTGGCGAGCTTGATCGCCTCGTCGTGGCTGTGCGTGCGGATGTTGGTCTTCTGCTTCTCACGGACGACGTTGATCACCATGTCGTCGGGCCGGGCGTTCTCTCCCACCACCATCCCCTCGTAGACGTCGTAGCCCGGCTCGATGAAGAACTCGCCGCGCGCTTGGAGGTTGTCGAGCGCGTAGCCGGTGGCCACGCCCGCCCTGTCCGAGATCATGGCACCGCCCGTGCGGTGGGGAAGATCACCGGCCCACGGCACCCATCCCCCGTGGTGCTGGTGCATCAGGGCGGTGCCGCGGGTCTGGGTGAGCAACAGCGAACGGAAGCCGAGCAGCCCGCGTGCGGGCGCTTCGAAGGTGAGGATCGTGCGGCCGGGGTCGCCGGGGCGCACGTCGAGCACCTGGCCCTTGCGCGGTGCGATTGCCTGCGTGACCGTGCCCACGTGGTCGTCGGGCACGTCGACGA
The DNA here is from genome assembly GCA_035937605.1 of Acidimicrobiales bacterium. Taxonomy (GTDB): domain Bacteria; phylum Actinomycetota; class Acidimicrobiia; order Acidimicrobiales; family JACDCH01; genus DASUCS01. Next base: position 775 of record DASZHU010000299.1, read on the forward strand.
CGACGCGCTCGAGCGGCTCGTGCCGCTTCCCGTCGATGTCCTTCACGATGACCTCGGGCCGGCTCACCTGCAGCTCGTAACCCTCTCGGCGCATGGACTCGATCAGCACGGCCAGCTGCAACTCGCCGCGCCCCGCCACCGAGATCACGTCGGGCGAGTCGGTCTCCTCGATGCGAATCGACACGTTGCCGAGCACCTCGCGCTCGAGGCGCTCGCGCAGATGGCGCGATGTGAGGTACTTCCCTTCGCGACCCGACAACGGCGAGGTGTTCACCCCGAAGGTCATGCGCAACACGGGCTCGTCCACCGCGAGCCGCGGCAGCGGGCGCGGATCGGAGGGGTCGGTGAGGGTGTCGCCGATCTCGACCTCGGGGAAACCGGCGACGACGAAGAGGTCGCCGGCGTGACGGTCGTCCACTTCGACGCGGTCGATGCCGTCGAAGCCGAGCAGCTGCGTGAGTCGGCGCTTCAGCAGCGGTTCGCCTTCCGCAGTCTCCTCGTCGGCCAGCGCGACGATCTCCCCACGGCGCAGCGTGCCCTCGACCACTCGACCGATCGCGAGGCGACCCAGGTAGTCGGACGCGTCGAGGTTGGTGATCAGGGCCTGCAACGGTGCATCCGGGTCACCCTTCGCGGCCGGGATCCGTTCGAGGATCGTGTCGAGGAGGGCACTGAGATCGTCGTGCGCGCCGGGGATGCCCACGCCGAGCATCGACCGACCCTCCCGGGCCACGGCGGAGATGATCGGGAAGTCGAGCAGGTCGGTCGGAGGGTGGAGGTCGAGGAACAGCTCTTCGACGAGGTCGAGCACCTCCTGCGGGCGCGCGTCGTGGCGGTCGACCTTGTTGAGCACGAGCACCGTCGGCAGGTGGGCGGCGATCGCCTTCGAGAGGACGTAGCGGGTCTGGGGCAGCGGTCCCTCCGCCGCGTCCACCAGCAGCACGACGCCGTCGACCATCGCGAGGGCGCGCTCGACCTCACCTCCGAAGTCGGCGTGGCCGGGGGTGTCGACGAGGTTGATCCGGGTGCCCTTCCAGCGCACCGACGCCGCCTTGGCGAGGATCGTGATCCCCCGCTCGCGCTCCTGGTCGTTCGAGTCCATCACCCGGTCGACCAGCTCCTGATTGGCGCGAAAGGTGCCGGTGGACCGCAGCATGGCGTCGACGAGCGTCGTCTTGCCGTGATCGACATGGGCGACGAGCGCGACGGTTCGGAGGTTCTCAGTCACAGCCAGGGCTCGAATCGGGAGGTCGTGCGGGATCTAGAAGCCGCGACCGTCGTCGCTGTCGTCTTCCTGCCCAGCCAGGCACCACGTCGCGTGGTCGGCGCCGGGGATCGCTCCGCACTCCACACACGGCTCGGCGTCCTCCGGCCCGAACAGCGCGTCGAGGTCATCGTTGGTTCGTTTGAGCGCTCGGGCTTCCTCGAAGCGCCGATGACGACCCTTCTTCACGGGTCAGCTCCCACGTCTCTGGCTGATGTTCGGCTCGGCAGTGTAGCCCGCCCCGGAACCGTCCGGACTTGCCTAGCCTCCGCCCGTGACTGATCGGCCGTGGTGGAAGGACGCCGTCGTCTACCAGATCTACCCGCGCTCGTTCGCGGACTCGAACGGCGACGGGATCGGCGATCTCGAGGGCATTCGGCGCCGCCTGGACCACCTGCACTGGCTCGGGGTCGATGCGATCTGGATCTCGCCGTTCTTCCGCTCGCCGATGGCCGATTTCGGCTACGACGTCTCCGACTACTGCGACGTCGATCCGATCTTCGGCGCGATGCGCGACTTCGACGCGCTGGTGGCCGACGCGCACGCACGCAACATCAAGGTGGTCATCGACTGGGTGCCCAACCACTCGTCGGACCAGCACCCGTGGTTCGTCGAGTCCCGGGCCTCCCGCGGCAGCGCGAAGCGGGACTGGTACGTGTGGCGTGACCCCGCGCCCGATGGTGGGCCTCCGAACAACTGGATCGGCGCCTTCCTCGAAGGCTCCGCCTGGACGCTCGACGGCACCACCGGCCAGTACTACCTGCACCTCTTCCTCCCCGAGCAGCCCGACCTCAACTGGCGCAACCCCGCCGTGATCGAGGCCATGCATTCCACGCTGCGGTTCTGGCTCGACCGCGGCGTCGACGGCTTCCGCATGGACGTGATCATGGGGATCGTGAAGCGCGCCGACTTCGCGGATGTCGGCGGCGGGCTCGTGCAGATGGCCGACGAATCGCGGTACGACCCGCCGGCCGTGCACGAGCGGTTGCGGTCGATCCGCGCACTGCTCGACGACTACCCCGGCGATCGCGTCTCGATCGGCGAGGTCTTCATCCTGTCGACCGCCCGTGTGGCCGAGTACTACGGAAACGATGACGAGCTCCACCTCGCGTTCAACTTCCCGCCGCTGTTCGCACCGTGGGATGCGGCGAAGTGGCGCCATCGCATCGAACGCACCGAGGGCGCGCTGCGGCCACGGGGCGCGTGGCCCACCTGGGTGTTGTCGAACCACGACAACACTCGACATCGCACTCGTTACGGAGGCTCCGAGGCCCGGGCGCGCGCTGCTGCAGTACTGCTGCTCACCATGCGGGGCACGCCGTTCCTGTTCGAGGGCGAGGAGCTCGGGCTCGAGGACGCGGTCGTGCCGCCCGAACGTGTCGTCGACCCGGGCGGGCGGGACGGGTGCCGCGCGCCGGTTCCCTGGACCACTGCCGTGTCCCACGGATGGGACGGGCACGAGCCATGGCTCCCGTTCCCGCCGGAGGCCGGCGAGCGCAGCGTCGAGGCGCTCACGGCGGACAACGGTTCGATCCTGCACCTGTACCGGCGGCTGCTGGCATCTCGTCGCGCGTCGCCTGCGCTGCGGTGTGGCGACCTGACGTTGCTCGACGCGCCGGGCGGCGTGCTCGCGTACGAGCGCGTCGAGGATCAAGACCATCGCATCGTGCTCGTCAACTTCACGGGCGAGTCACAGGCCGTCGCCCAGCGTGGCACCGTCGAGGTGTCGAGCATCGATCCGACCGCGAACGCGACGCGCACGTTCGCGGGTGAGCTGCGCCCCGACGAGGCCGTGATCCTCGCCTGATCAGCGGTCCTCGAGAACGAGTCCGCCCTTGCCGTCGAACGAGAGAGCGGCGCGCCCTTCGACCAGGCGGCGGATGTCCTGACCGAGCACATCGGCCCGCCATCCCTGCGTGAGCCGCGCGCTCTCGTCGCCACGCAACAACGCTTCGACGTCCGCCCGCGTCGCCAGCAGCGTGGTGTCGATGTGGAGCTGGCGACTCAACTGGCTGATCCACGCCGACACCAGCGTCACGGCGGGACGCAGATCGCGGTCGACGTCGCCGGTCGGTGGGAGCCGCAGGTTCTCGCGTCCGAGGGCGAGGCCTTCGTCGATCACGCGCATGATCGACTCGGCCATCGCGCCGCGAACGTGCCGATCATCGAGCCCTCGCACGCGACGCAGGTCTTCGATGCTCGCCGGCGGTCGTTGCGCGATCCCCACCAGCGCGAGATCGGGTAGCACGAACCGCACCGGCTGATCGATCTCGCCGGCGCGCCGCTCCCGCCACGCGGCCAGCGCCTGCGCAACGCCCACGGCCTTGCCCCGCAGTTGCCGCGCCTCCTTCACCTTCCACCATGCTTCGTCCGCGTCGCGCGGGGTGGCCGCTTTGGCGAGCACCTGCGCGCACTCGTCCTGGGCCCACTCGAGACGGTTCTCGTGGTCGAGCCGGTCGACCAACCAGTCGTACAAGGGCAGGAGGTGTTGCACGTCTGACGCCGCGTACTCCTTCTGATCCTCGGTCAGCGGGCGGCGCAGCCAATCCGCGAGGCGATCGCCCTTCGGCAACCGCACGCCCAACACCCCCTGCACGAGCGTCGTGAGCGCCGGACCGTTGTAGCCGGCGAACCCGGCTGCGATCTGCGTGTCGAACAGGTGGCGGGGAAGGCGGTC
>DASZHU010000300.1:0-23168 GCA_035937605.1 Acidimicrobiales bacterium
GGCGTCGACGACCACGACGCGCACCCGCGGGTAGTCCGCCGCCATCGCCTCGAGCAGCGGGGGCACGAGCCAGCGCGCCGTGGTGCCGATCACGCCGATGCGGGCGACGCCCTCGACCTCGCTGTGCACCGCGGCCACGTCGGCCACGAGCGCCTCGAGCTCGGCTTCCACCCGCCGGGCGCGGCTCACGACGACCTCGCCCTCGGCCGTGAGCGTGCCGCTGGCGCGGTCGACCAGCGTGACCCCCAGCTCTCGCTCGAGCCGGGCGACATGGGTCGACACGTTCGACTGCACGGTGTGGAGGGCCCGGGCCGCGGCGGAGAACGAGCGGTGGTCGGCGACCGCGACGAGTGCGCCGAGCTGCCGCAGGTCCATCGCCGGACATGATGGCACCTATCGGTGAGAACTGTTGGACAGATTGCGGGGCCCGGGAGAGGATGACACCAAGCAAGACGCCGAACGTCGTAGCCCATCCCCCCTGGGTTCCGTTCGAGCACAAGGAAGAGACCGGCAGCCCCCCGCCGGTCTCTTCCAGTTCTTCGACACAAATGGTTCGCCCTTCGGGCTAGCTCTTTGTGCTGTCGAGCGGCGCCTGGCGGCTTCGCCGCCCCAGCGGCGCTGTCGCTCGACTCGGCTGGGTTCCGCGCGCTCGGGCCGAAGCTGCTGGCGATGGGCGGGAGTAGCGTGCGAGACATGGGTCGCGAGGCGGCGTTCTTTGATCTCGATCGCACGTTGCTTCGTGGCGCGAGCGGGCCGGTCATCGGCGACGCGCTGAAGCAGGTCGGTCTGATGAGCGAGCGGCGCATCCCCGGCGAGGCGTTCGTGTACCGCTTGTTCGATGTCATCGGCGAGAGTCGGCCGACGATGCAGCTCGCGCGCCAGGCCGCTCGGTTCGCCCAGGGGTGGGCGCGCGACCAAGCACAGGAGGCCGGGCGCATCGCCGCCGACACCTTGGCCGATCGCGTGCAGCCGTTCGCGGCGCCGCTGATCGAGCAGCATCACGCGGCCGGCCGGCAGGTCGTGCTCGCCACAACGACGCCGTATGACCTCGTGAAGCCGCTCGCCGACGCACTCGGTCTCGATGCAGTCGTCGCGACGCGGTACGGTGAGCGCGAGGGCAAGTACGACGGCACCATCGCCGGTGAGTTCGTGTGGGGCAAGGGCAAGCTCCGCGCCGTCCAGGAGTGGGCGCGTGAGCACGACGTGTCGATGTCGGACTCGTACGCGTACTCGGACAGTTGGTACGACGCGCCGCTCTTGTCGGCCGTGGGCCATCCTCACGCGGTCAACCCCGATCCGCGCCTGATGCTGCGCGCCGCGTTGCAACGCTGGCCGATCCTGCACCTCGACGTGCCCGGCGGCATCCCGAAGCTGCTCGGAATCGAGCCACAGCAAGTGCTCCTCGCGTCGGCGCACCCATTGCTCGTGCCGTACGCGCGCTTCGACATCGACGGCACCGACCACATCCCCGAGACCGGCGCGGCGATCCTCGTCGGGAACCACCGCAGCTACTTCGATCCGATGGCCATGGGTCTCGCGTTGGCTCGCCGAGGCCGGCCCGTGCGCTTCCTGGGGAAGAAAGAGGTGTTCGACGCCCCGGTCGTCGGCACGATCGCCAAGGCGTTCGGCGGCATCCGCGTCGACCGGGGTACGGGCTCCGACGAGCCGCTGCGGGCCGCGGCCGATGCGCTGCGCGGCGGTCAGCTCGTAGCGATGATGCCGCAGGGCACGATCCCTCGCGGCGAGGCGTTCTTCGATCCGGTGCTGAAGGGCCGATGGGGCGCGGCTCGCCTTGCGCAGATGACCGGTGCGTCCGTCATCCCTGTCGGCATGTGGGGTACCGAACGCGTGTGGCCGCGCAGCAGCCGCCTGCCGAACGTGCTCAACGTGACGAACCCTCCGCTGATCACGATCCGCGTCGGCGCGCCGGTGGCGACCGCCGGCAAGAGCCTCGACGCCGACACGAAGCGGATCATGAAGTCGATCGCCGATCTGCTGCCGCCCGAGGCGCACGTGAAGCGCACCCCGACACCGCAGGAGCTCGCCCTGACGTACCCGTCCGGCAAGATCCCTACCGACGCCGACCACGAGAAGTCCCGCCGCCCCGGCACCGACTGACAGTTCTCAGCCCTCGTTCTCGCGGCGCTCCACCATCGCTCGTATCGCCGCCAGGTGTTCCGGCGGGTGTGGGCGCAGCAACAGCTCCTGCGCACACAGCAAACCGAGCGCGCCGTGGCGGTCGCGCAGACCACCGGTGTACACGCCGCGTGACCCCGACGCCTTGCTCGGGTGCAGCTCGAGGAGCATCCACGCGGTGACGTCGATGTCGTGGTGGAACCAGACCGCGTGGTCGATGCTCGCGCCACCCGACGGCAGATCGTCGACCTCGAGTTGCCCGAAGCCGGAGCCGAGATCGGAGAGGTAGGTGAGGGCGCAGGCTCGCAGCCGCCGATCGTCGGGGATCGGATGCTTCACCCGAACCCACATGGTGTCGGGATACGTGATGCGGGCACCGTCGACGCGCATCGGCGTGACCTCCCGCATCTCCATGATCCCGTCTCCGCGCCCGCCCGCGGAACCGTCCGGTGGGGTCAGAGCGGATGTCGGTACCCCGTCGTAGGTCGCGCTCGGCTCGTCGTGATGGAACGAGACGAGCATCGAGAAGATGACCTTGCCGTCCTGCATCGCCCGAACGTGCCGCGCCGAGAACGATCGTCCGTCACGGTCGCGGTCGACGTGCAGGATCACGGGAAGATCGGCCCGTCCCGGTCGAAGGAAGTAGCCGTGCAGCGAGTGCGCGTGCCGATCCGGTTCGACGGTCAGGCCGGCGGCGCGAAGGGCCTGGGCGGCAACCTGTCCGCCGTAGAGAGACCGTCGCTCCCGCGCGCTCGAGGCGTTGTGGGCGCGGAACAGGTCGCGGTCGAGCGGCTCGAGGTCGAGCACCGCCGCCATGTCGCTCGCGTCGGACCAATCGGCATTGTCGGTCACCGGGCGATCGGGCTCAGTCGCCGGTGATGCCGTCAATGCGTTCCCGCAGGAGGTCGGCGTGCCCGTTGTGGCGGGCGTACTCCTCGACCATGTGGATCATGATCCAGCGCAGGGACACCGGGCCGCGGCCGTGCGACGCGTGAACTGCTCCGTTCTCCTCGAGTGTGGCGGCGGCGGCCTCGACCTCACGACACCGCTCCAGGGTCTCGTGGAACATCGCCATCTCGTCGTCGACCTCGTCAGGGTCGAGGTTGTCGAAGTCGCCGTCGGGGTCATCGTCGTTGTAGTAGATCGGCGGGGCGGTCACGCCGGCGAACACGCGCAGGAACCAGTTGCGCTCGACCTCGGTCATGTGCCGCACGAGGCCCTGCAACGACATCGTGGAGGGTTCCACCGAGCGCAGACCGAGTTGCGCGGGCGTCAAGCCATCGCACTTCATCAGCAGCGTGTCGCGGTGGTACTCGAGCCATGCGCGCAGCATGTCGCGCTCACCGAGGTCGGTGAGCGGCGGGTCGACGCGGGCGGTCATCTCGTCGCTACCACGCGCTCGACGAGCGGCCGCCAGCGTGCGAGACCGTCCGCCTCCGCGCCGACCACCTTGGCGCGATCGTCGCAGCGTCGCAGCGCGACGGCGTCGCCGAGGTGCACATCGGCCTCGAGCTCGGCCAGCTCGGGAGCGGTCAGCGCGCCGCCCTGGCGACCGAGGCTGATCGCGCTGCCGTCGCTCAGCTCGTGTCGATAGCTCGGGTCGACGGTCACGAGATAACGCTTCGCCGGCACGTGCAGCTCGATCAGCGCGGCCACCCGATCACCCAGCAGCTCGCGAACGGCGGACGCGGCGATGCGCCCATGGGCCGCGGACGCTCCGGGCCACAACCGGTGGCCGACGTCGTGCACGAGTCCGGCCACCTGGAGCTCGGCGTCGTCGGGGTGCTCGAGCGCGAGCAACGCCGCGCACTGCAGGCCGTGGTCAAGGACGTCGATCGGATCGCCGTCGGCGCCTACGGAGTCGAAGAACCCGGAGCAGCTCTCGAGGAGCGCGAACAACTCGTCCGCGGTCGCGATCGCCTCGGTCATCCGCGCTGCTTCTGGCGGATGATGTTCAGGGCCCCGCCGGCCCGGAACCATTCGATCTGCTCGGGGCTGAACGTGTGGGTGCATTCGAAGGGAATGGCCGAGCCGTCGGGCTTCGAGATACGGCACTGAACCGGTTGGTCGGGCGCCAATGTCGCCAGACCCATTACCGATACGCGGTCGTCCTCACCGATGGCGTCGTAGGTGGCGGGGTCCGCGAACGTGAGCGGCAGCAGGCCCTGCTTCTTCGCGTTGGTCTCGTGGATTCGAGCGAAGCTGCGGGCGAAGATCACGACACCGTTGCGGAACCGCGGCTCCATCGCGGCGTGCTCTCTCGACGAGCCCTCGCCGTAGTTCTCGTCGCCGATCGCACACCACTGCGCACCGGCCTCGTGGAGGTGCTTCGCGATATCCGGGAACGAGCGGATCTCGCCGTCGAGCGGATCCTTGCCGTGGCCGGCATCGGTGTCGCGGAACGCGTTCACCACGCCGAGGAAGAGGTTGCCCGAGATGTTCTCGAGATGGCCGCGGTAGCGAAGCCATGGGCCTGCGGCCGAGATGTGGTCGGTCGTGCACTTGCCCTTGGCCTTCATCAGCACGGGGAGGTCGAGGTAGTCGTGGCCATCCCAAGGCGCAAAGGGCTCGAGCAACTGGAGCCGCTCCGAAGTCGGGGACACGACGACCTCGATGCGATCACGATTCGCTGGCGGCGCCTGGAAGCCCGACTCGCCGGGATCGAAGCCGCGTGCCGGCAGGTCTTCGCCGACCGGCGGTTCGAGGTGTACGCCGTCGAGGTCGTCGGTGAGCGGGTTGAAGTCGAGGGTGCCGGCGAGCGCGTACGCGATCACCATGTCGGGCGACGCGACGAACGCCTTGGTGTTCGCGTTGCCGTCGTTCCGCTTCGGGAAATTGCGGTTGTAGCTGTTGACGATCGTGTTGAGTTTCACCTTGCCGTCCGCCGACGTGGGCAGGTCGGTGCGATCCCACTGACCGATGCACGGGCCGCATGCGTTCGCCAGCACGGTGCCGCCGATCGCCTCGAGATCGGCGAGTAGCCCGTCTCGCTCGATCGTGGCGCGCACCTGCTCGGATCCGGGCGTGATGAGCAACTGTGTCTTGGCCCGGAGCCCCTTGGCCGACGCCTGCCGCGCGATCGACGCGGCGCGGGTGATGTCCTCGTACGAGGAGTTCGTGCACGAGCCGATGAGCGCCGAGGCGACCTCGACCGGAACGTCGTTCGCACGCGCCCACGCACCGACCTCCGACACCGCGTGAGCGAGGTCGGGGGAGTCGGGACCGTTGATGAGGGGCTCGAGCATGGAGAGGTCGATCTCGATCACTTGGTCGAAGAATCGCTCGGGATCGAGCGCGATCTCCGGATCGGAGCGGAGATGGTTCGCGTGTGCGTTCGCAGCGTTGGCGATCTCTTCGCGCCTCGTGGCCTTCAGGTACGACGCCATGTTGCCGTCGTAGGGGAAGAGGGAGGTGGTGGCGCCGATCTCGGCGCCCATGTTGCAGATCGTGCCTTTGCCCGTGGCAGTGATCGTGTCGGCGCCCGGACCGAAGTACTCGACGATGGCGCCGGTGCCACCCTTGACGGTGAGCACCTCGGCCACGCGCAGGATCACGTCCTTCGGCGCGCTCCAGCCGGAGAGGGCGCCCGTGAGGTGTACGCCGATGAGCTTCGGCCAGCGGACGTTGAACGGGAACCCCGTCATCACGTCGACGGCGTCGGCGCCACCCACACCGATCGCGACCATTCCCAGGCCGCCGGCGTTCGGAGTGTGGCTATCGGTGCCGATCATCATCCCGCCCGGGAACGCGTAGTTCTCGAGCACGACCTGGTGGATGATGCCGGAGCCCGGCTTCCAGAAGCCGATGCCGTATTTCGCCGAGACCGAGCGCAGGAACTCGTAGACCTCGGAATTCACGTCGAGCGCGAACTTGAGGTCGACGTTGGCCTCGACCTTGGCCTGGATGAGGTGGTCGCAGTGCACCGTCGACGGCACCGCCACCTCGGGCAGCCCGGCGGTCATGAACTGGAGCAGCGCCATCTGCGCCGTTGCATCCTGCATCGCCACGCGGTCGGGATCGAAGTCGGCGTAGCTGCGTCCGCGTTCCAGCTCCTGGCTGTTGGCATCACGGAGGTGGTTGACGAGGACTTTCTCGGCGAGGGTCAGGGGGCGACCGAGGCGCGAGCGGCCCACCGCCACGCGTTCGTCGAGTCGGTCGTACACCTGCTCCACCAACGACAGCGGTGTTCCGGCGGTCACGGGCATGCGGCGCAGCCTACGCGGCCTATCGCCGCCACCGGCACGGGCTGGTTCCATCGGGTGATGTCGAACGATCCGATCTGACGATGGTCACCGGCGGCCAGGTCTGCGTAGATTCGCGCGAGAGACGGCCCACCCACGGGCGGGATGCGTGTCGGACCTTCTGGGGAAGGGAACGACTACCGGCGATGAACGACGCGGACGTACGCGGTCAGCTGGAACAGGAGATCCTCGTGCTCGCGAGGTCGAACCGCGAGCTCGAGGAGTTCGCCTACGTCGCGTCCCACGACCTGAAGTCGCCACTTCTCGTGGTCTCGGGATTCCTGGAGCTGCTCCAGGCCACCAAGGGCGACCAGCTCGACGACGACGCTCGGCTCTACATCGACGCGGCGCGCCGCGGCGTGAGCCGGATGGAACAGCTGATCGACGGGCTGCTGACGTACTCGCGCATCGGCCGCATCGAACCCGATCGTGAGTGGGTCGATCTCGGCGTGGTGGTTGCCGAAGCGTTGTCGGATGCGGCACAGCTGATCCGGCACACGCAGGCGCACGTGCTGGTCGGGCCGCTCCCGCGCGTGGTGGGCAATCGCGTCCTGCTGGCGCAGGTGCTGCAGAACCTCGTGAACAACGCGGCGAAGTTCCACCGCCCAGGAGTCGCGCCCACGATCGTGGTCGATGCCGTAGAGGGCAATGGTGAGTGGACGATACGTGTCACCGACGACGGCGTCGGCGTGCCAGTCGAACACCGCGACCAGGTGTTCGTGATGTTCAAGCGGCTCGCCCAGACATCGGACGTCCCGGGGTCGGGCATCGGGCTTGCCATCTGCCATCGCGCCGTGCTGGCGCACGGCGGGCGGATCTGGTTCGACGATGTCGACGGTGAAGGCGCACGGGTCTGCTTCTCCGTGCCCGGCTGACGAGCGCGCGTTCTGCAAGGGTGGTGCGGTGCGGCTCTGGCCCCGCCACTGGCACGTCGAGACCATGGCGTGCGCGACGCGCGGCCACGCGACACCGGCTCTGCACGCGACGGAGCTCCGCGACGAAGATCGCGAGCTCGGGTTCGAGGAACCCGACGGGCGCCGTTACGCGCGCTGCCTGCGCTGCGATGCGTGGGTCGAAGGGTTCGCCCCGTCGGCGCAGGGCGAGTGGGAGACGATCCCACCGATCGAGCAGCTCGACCTCCCGCGTCGCGGCAAGCTGATCGAGGAAGCGATCGTGCTGCGGCTCATCGCGATCGACCGCGGCATTCACTCGGTGATCTTCGGCCTTCTCGCTGCCGCCCTCGCGCTGATCGACACGAAGCTGTTCGACCTCCAGTCGTTCGCGCGCGACGCCGCCAACCGACTCGACGGCGTCGCGAGCAACACCGGCCCGCACGCGAGCCACGACGTGCTCAGTCGTGAGCTGCACCGCATCGCCGATCTCAACCAAGGAACGGTCACGACGATTGCGATCACCGCCGCGATCTATTGCGTCGTCGAGGGCGTGGAGGCCGTGGGCCTGTGGCGCGAGCGGCGCTGGGCGGAATACCTCACCGTCGTGGCCACGGCCGGCTTTCTGCCGTTCGAGATCCGCGAGCTGCTCGATCGCGTGAGCGCGTTCCGGATCGGCGCGCTCGTGGTGAACGTTGCGATCCTCGTGTACCTTGTCGCGGCCAAGCGACTTTTCGGCGTGCGGGGTGGACCGCGCCAGCTGCACGACCGGATCGAGTGGGGCTCTGTTCTCATGCCGCCGGCCCCACCCGAGCCCCAGCCTCCGCACCCGACCCCGATCGTTTGACCCGTTCTCGCGAACGGACGACAGGTCGTCAGCCGAGGTCGGGCCAGCGCCGCGATGACGGCCGGGGGCGTTTCGGCCCGCGCTCGCCGAGCGCCCAGGCCCGTCGCCACGCAGAGGGCGCATCCGGGCCGGAGAGGGCGGGCGTCTCGTCGCGATGCGCCCTCAGCCGTGCCGCATACCAATCCGTTTCCGTTTCGTCGGCCAAGGCCGCGACCGCGCGCTCGATCCGCACGGCAAAACGTCGAGAGTCTTCGTCCTCGTCGGCCCACAGCGGACGCCCGAACGTGACCCGTGTCGCGGACCGTGACGGGCGTTTCGCCCCCTTGCGCATGATGCGGCTCGTACCCTCGACGTGGACGGGAACGACCGGCACGTTGCAGCGCAGCGCGAGGTAGGCAGCCCCGCCGCGGAACGGCTGACCCCAGCCGTCGGGTGACCGGCCGCCTTCGGGATAGATGAGCAGGCTCCAGCCCTCGCCGATGAGCTCAGCGGCGTCGTCGGCGGATCGCCGCGACACGCGTTTGCGCTCGATGGGAATCGCGTTCAACGCGAGCGCCGACGCCACCGACGTGGCGCGCGAGGTGAAGAAGTAGTCGGCCGCCGCGGCGACGAACATGCGGTGCCGCCACGGTTCGGGCATCGACGACAGCAGCAGCGGCGTGTCGACGTGGCTGTGGTGGTTGGCTGCGAAGATCACCGGCGCCGGACGCTCGGTGTCGGTGTCGGCGAGGTCCTTCAGCCGGTCGAGTCCACGCCGCTCTGGGCTGGCCAGCACCTTCATCGCGGGCGTGATCACGGTCTCGAGCACGGCGAGCCGAACGACGCGTGCGGGAAAAGAGCGGGCCCACTCGGTGTCGTAGTCGATGCCCGTCTGGCGCTTCTCGGGCAGTGGCGCGACGTGCCGAGGTGTCGGCGCCGCTGAGTACGGGAAGGCCAGACGCGGTCGGCGGATCGTCAGCTTCATTTCACGTCGGCCAGCAACAGCGGCGGGGCGTGCAGGTGCGTGATCGTCGGCGTGCGACCGACGACGTCGGACGCCATCTCGAACGCGTCGGTCATCGTCGACGCCGCCATGAAGCCGAGCCGGCGCACCGAGCGCGGGTCGCCGCCGACGATGATCACTCGACCGAGGTGCTGCAGCGCGTGGGCGCCCCAGTACCACATGTAGAACGGATGCACGCCGTGGTACGCGTAGCTCGTCCGGTAGAGATGCCGGTACCACTCGTCCTCGGCAAAGTCCTTCTCGAACTCCGCCTCGATGCGTACGGGATCCGTCGTCTCGGACAGCACCTGCTCGAAGAAGTCGATGTAGCTCGGGTGGTGCACCGGATGAAACTCCCACGGCGTCGGGTGGCTCATGATGAGCACGCCGCCCTCGCGCACGAGTGGTTTGCCGCGGTAGAGGTTGAAGAAGTAACCGAGCCCGAGGCACATGACGAGGATCGGGTTCATGATCGAGTTCACGTTGTACGGCCCGATGTACGGCAGGCCCATCGTGAGGACGTCGGTCTGACCTTCGACCTCGACGAGCTGCTGACGGTGCACGTTGCGCAGCGTCTCCTCGTGCACCGCGTCGACTTCACCCGCCTGCACGCTCGTCATCGAGTGCGGGGCCTTGATCGAGTGGAAGATCTGGCGGGCCAGGCGGTTCGGCGTGCGCGCCAGGCTCTTGCTCGAGCCGACGAACAGCGCGCGGTCCTTCGCAGTCCATTCCCATTCACGCTTCATGAGGAAGTCGAATGGCGGCGGGAACGTGTCGGTGTTGAGCGTCGACTCGATCTGGAAGATCTTCACGCCCGCGTCGATGAGGACCTTGCCCATGCGCCAATTGCTGGTGTGCAGCGCGCTGTTGTGGCGATCCATGAGCGATCGCGAGTGCTGCAGCGTTCGGACGTTGTGGTGGTGGCGCAGGGATCGGTACGACGCGAGCCCGGTGGCCGTCGACTTCCACCCGCCGTCCATCGCGACGAGATTGATGTTGACGTACACGAGCAGGTCCGACTCCGCGGCCCGCTTGACGATCTCGACCTCCTCGCCCTGGTCGGTCGTGCCGAGAAACGTCATGTTGTCGGTGTCCTCGGCGTCCATGTTGTAGAGGTGACCGGTGGGAGCGAACGCGTCGTACACGCGGTCACCAACGGCGTGGCGCAGCTCGGCCTCGGTCATGCGTCGGTGCAGCGCAAGGGCGGCGATGAGGTGCACGTCGTCGACACCGGCCTCCGCAGCGAGATCGAGCACGGCCTCGATGACGCGCTGGCGCACGTCGGGCCGTTGCATCGGCGGTAGCGGCAGCGAGATGTCGTCGAACGCGATCGTGAGCTTCATCCCGGTGAACAGCAGCTCGGGCAATGGCTTCGAGTCGCCGAGCGGATGCAGCAACGCGTGGCGGATCGCCGCGTCGGGATGCGGGAGCGGGTCGAGCGGCTCCGGTGGATAGATCACCCGCGTGCGTTCCGCGGGAAGCCGCTCCAGGCGGAAGCCCTCGCCGTGCCAGAACAGCAGCGGTGGCGTTGATCGATCGACGTCGAGCACGAACCCCGGCCTGGGCATCAGCGTCCCTTCTCTGAACGGAGATCGAAAGCGATCTTCACGGCGCCGCGGGCGCCCGCGTTGGCGGCGTGCTCGATGGCCTCGCGGTAGCGCGACAGCGGATAGGTCGCGCTCACGAGCCGGCCGAGCCGCAGCGCGCGAACCAGGTTGATGGCGGTCTGGAAGTGCGCGGGCGTGTAGGCGTACGCGCCGCGAAGCGAGGTCTGGCGGTGCCACAGCGGCGTCAGGTCGAGGTGGGTCGACGAGCCCGGCATGCCGACCAGCAGGACGTTCCCGCGCGGCGCCACGACCGACAGCGCCTGCGCGAGCGAGGCCTCGGAACCGATGCAGTCGATGACGTTGTCGCACCCGCCGGTCAGCCGGTCACCGACGACCATCGAATGCGTGCGCGAGCGGATCGTGGCGGCCAGCTCGCCCGGGGACACGACGCGATCGGCTCCCAGCTTGCGGGCCAGCGCGACCTGAGCGGGATGCTTCGCCGCGACCACGATATTCGTGAGCCCACGGTTGAGGCGAGCGGCGGCGAGCGTGAGGATGCCGATCGTCCCGGCGCCGATGATCGCCGTGTCGCCGGGGCGGGCCATCTCGATCGCGTTGATCGCGCAGGCCGTCGGTTCGATCATCACTGCGTCGTCGTCGGACAGATCGTCCGGCACCGCGACCAGTTGCGACTCGTGGGCCACGAACGCGATCGACCATCCACCCCCGGTCGATTCGCAGAAGCCGGTCTGCAGCCCGGGCTCGAGGTGCCCGAACGCGGTGTGCTCACACAGGTTCGGCTGTCCCGCCCCGCACCATCGGCACAGAGGCAGGTCGCGCGTCACGCATGTCAGGATCGGCACTAGCGCGACGCGGCGCCCGTCATCGAGCTCGCCCACGACCTCGTGACCGGGCACGAACGGAAACGACACGATGGGCTCGAAGTAGCGCGACGAATGGCCGTCGATCGTGGCGAGGTCGCTCCCGCAGATCCCGGCGAGGCGAGGGCGAACGCGCACCCAGCCGGGACCCGGCAGCTCGGGTTCGTCGATGTCCTGCAGTGAGAGCGGGCCGACCTGCGCGCCTCGGCCGGGCGCGATCCGGCCGGCGACCGCCGCGGCTGCGAACTTCGCCATCTTCCGCTCGAAGACGAGCGCCTTCATCGGACCTTCACCTTCGGCGGCGCGAGGGGGAGCAGCTTGCGCGGGCCGCCTGGCGCCTTCTCGAAGTGCTCCACCAACCAGCCCCGCTTGCGGGCGATCGCCGCGAGCCGCGTCTCCGGGTTGACGGCGACCGGGAACCCCACCGCTTCGAGCATCGGCAGGTCCGACGCCGAGTCGGCGTAGGCGACCGAGTCCGCGAGCGCGAGGTTCTCGGCCGCGGCGTAGTCGAACAGCAGCTGTGCTCGCGACTCACCAGTCGGCGGCACGTCGGTCAGCTCGCCGGAGTACCTCGTCGCCACACCCTGCGACTCGCCCGTGGACAGCGACGCGCAGACGATGTCGTCGAACAGCGGGATCAGGGGCTTGACCACGAAGTCGAGGGCGCCCGTGATGAGCAGGGTGCGGTGGCCCAGAGCGCGGTGGGCCCGCACTCGCCGTATCGCCGCCGGGAACGACTTCGTGATGATGAGGTCGCTGAACATCTCCGCGCTGTCGACGTCGAGCTGGTCCACCGGCGCGTCCTCGTACCGGCGGTAGAAGTGGCGGAGGAAGTCGCCACGATCGCGACGATCCATTGCCAGCAGTCGCGGCGCCTCCGCGAGGGTGCGCACGACGAAGCGCAACCGGTCCTCCGGCGGCAGCCGTCTGGTTGCGAGCCACGCGTACGACGCGACGACATTCGACGCGATCAGCGTGTTCTCGAGGTCGAACGCGGCGAGGTTGCGTTCCGGGGCGAGCACCTGCCGACGTAGGCGATCCTCGCGGTTCTCGACCGCCGTCTTGCCAGGTGTGGTGCGGACGCGGGCGTGCGTGACGACCGACGGCAGGTGGATGTCGCGCACGTAGTGGGTCCAGTCGATGACCCGGGGGTCGAAGCAGAACCCCTCGCGGTCCGTGTCGTCGATGTCGTCGGACATCGCCAACAGCCGATCGACTCCGTAGACGGCCTCACATTCGGCGTACGCGCCGTACAGCTCGACGTACGACAGGGCGCGCTCGGCTTCCTCGCGCTTCTCCTCGAGCGTGGCGCTGAGCTCCGCCTGCGAGCCCCGCAACGGCAACGACTGCAACACGGCTTCCGCTCGTTCGAGCGTGCGTTTGGCCCTCATCAGCTGGCCCTGCACGCGTCCCCGGCCGGGGAACGTCCAGTCGGGCACGACGATCGGCTGGCCCTTCGGGTCGTACAGCGGATTCTCGAGGAACCACGCGCGGACGAGGTCGACGAGCCGGCGATAGCGCAGTGGGTTGGCGGATCCCGACGCGACCTGGGTGACGTCGACACGGCGGTCCGGCCGCGGCCCGCGGGCGGCGACCGCGCACACCGCGCCCACCACGAGATCGACGGGGATCACGTCGACGATGCCTTCGGGAACACCGGGGAACTCCTTCAGGAGCCCGCGGGCATAGGAGATGATCACCGGCTCGGCCATGCGGAAGCCGCGGATCCATCCGGGCCTCGGCTCGCTGAGCGCGGACTCGATGATCGACGGTCGCACGATCGACACGGGAATGTCGCCGTGAGTCTCGACGAGGGCGCGTTCGCCGAGCGCCTTCGTGTAGGCGTAGGCGTCGGGCCAGCCGAGCGACGCGGCGCGCGCTCGCCCCGCGGCGACCATGCGTTCCTTGACCCACTGCGTGCGCCGCTGCTCGGTCTTGGCCGCGAGCAACGGTGTGCCGGCCGCGCCCAGCTCGCGTCGCGCCTCCTTGCGGAACCGCGCGAGCAGCTCCGGGCTGCGGCTCTCGGCCTCGGCGTCGGCGCGCCCCCGGCGCGCCGCATCGACTTCGGCGCGCCACTCGATGTCGAGGAAGAACGGGCTCTCGCTCAAGAGCTGCTCGGGTGCCGCACCGCGCCGGTTGCCGGCGACATAGCACGTCGACACCGCGACGAGATGCGGCGCGGCGCCGAGCGACTGCAGCGTCTGCGCGATGCGGCTGGGGCCGAGGAGGTTCACCTCGACCGCGCCGTCGAGGGGGGAGTCGAACGCAACGGTGGCTGCCGAGTGGATGACGATGTCACACGACGCCAGCTCGGCGCGCCCGTCGTCGTCGAGGCCGAGCCCATCGCGGCCGACGTCGCCGGCGATCACGGTGACTCGGCTCGCGACGAGGTCGTCGAAGGCCGAGCCGGGCCCAACCTGCGCTCGGAGCGCGTCGAAGGCGTCGTTGCGGAAGATCTCGCGCTGCGCCCGCTGGGCCACGGTCGAACGGCGGCCGGGCCGCAGCAGCAACACGAGATGGGCGTCGGGCACCGTGCGCAGCAGCCGCTCGACGAGTGCAGTGCCGAGGAAGCCCGTGGTGCCGGTTACGGCGATGCGCTTACCGGCGAGCGCCTCGCGGATCATGGCCTTCCCCTGGTCACTCCCACTGTCTACCATTTGGTAGATGGGGACGAAAGAGCGGGTCGTCGACGCCGCCCTGACCTCCTTCGGCACCCGGGGGTTCGAAGCCACGTCGCTCGACGCCATCGCCGCCGATCTCGGCGTCCGCAAGCAGACGATCCTGTACTACTTCCCGAGCAAGGACGCCCTGCTGAGCGGCGTGATCGACGCGAGCGCGGACGAGCTCATCGTCGAGCTCGAGCGCACGCTCGGGCACGCCGGGCAGGGATGGGGACGGATCGAGGCGGTCGTGCGCAAGGTGTTCCGGCTCGCCGCCCGCCGCCCCGCGCTGCTCGGCTTCCTGCGCGAGGTGTCGCGCCTCGGGCCGCCGGCCTCGTTGCAGCTCGTGGCCCGCCTCGACCCGTTGCTGCGTCGGGCGCAGGGCTACCTCGAAGAAGAGATGGCCGCGGGCCGAATGCGTCCCCGTGATCCCGGTCTCGTGCTGATCGCCGCGTACTCGGTCGTGATGGGCGTGGCGACCGAGGTCGAGGTGCTCGGCGCGCTCGGCCAGGAGCAGACACTGCGCTCACTCGTGCGGCGGCGCAACGACCTCCTTGCGCTGCTCCGCGACGCGCTCGTGCCGCCGCCGCTCGGCTGAGCGCGGAGTGAGTCGGGTCAGCGCTTGGTCTCGAAGCCCTTCCGGCGATCGTGGCGCTCGAGCGCGAGGCGCACGAGCTCGTCGATCAGCTCGGAGTACGGAAGGCCCGAGGCCTCCCACAACTTCGGGTACATCGAGATCGGCGTGAACCCCGGAATCGTGTTCAGCTCGTTGACGAGAAAGCCCCTCGCCAACCCTTCGGTCTCGTAGAAGAAGTCGACGCGTGCCATGCCATCGACGTACAAGGCCTGGTACGCGGTGATCGCGAGCTCCTGCACCGTGCGCCGCGCCTCGTCGGTCATCGGCGCGGGGATGCGAAGGTCCGCGAGCCCGTCGACGTACTTGTCGTCGAAGTCGTAGAACTCGTGACCCGGGACGATCTCGCCCGGTATCGAGGCCCGCGGCTCGCGGTTGCCGAGCACGGCCACCTCGATCTCGCGCCCGACGATGGCCTCCTCGATGACGACGTGATCGTCGTAGCGCAGCGCCTCGTCGATCGCGGCGGAGATTTCGGCCGCGGACGACGCCTTGGTGACGCCGACTGACGAGCCGAGGTTGGCGGGCTTCACGAACACCGGCGCGCCGAGCTTCGCCACGACCTGTTCGGCGAACCCGCTGTCGAAGCCACCGGCGGCGGCGGTGAGCCATCGGGGCTGGGGCAGACCGTGCGCCGACAACATGCGCTTCGCCGCGGACTTGTCCATGCACAGCGCGGATCCGAGCACGCCGGCGCCGACGTATGGCACGCCGGCCAGCTCGAACAGCCCTTGGACCGTGCCGTCCTCGCCCATCGGGCCGTGCATCAGCGGCAGCACGACCACCGGCACCGGTGCCTGCCCGGCCGGGACCGAGGGCACGATCGCCGGAAGAGGATCGAGCTCGGCGCCGTCGCTGTCGTCCGGCGAGGGCAGTGCCGACGCGCCCGCTCCGAGCGCGGCGACCGCGTCGCCCGCCTCGACCCAACGTCCTTCGCGAGTGACACCGATCGGCACGACGTCGAAGCGGTCGGGGTCCGCGGCGCGGAGCACGTGCAGCGCCGACGTGCAGGACACCTCGTGCTCGGCGGATCGGCCGCCGAACAGGACGACCAGTCGGATCTTGTCCACGGGGCCAACTGTAAGACTCGGCCCGTGCTGCTCCGAGCCACCGAGATCGCGCGTGCCGTGCGCGGTGAGCTCGTCCATGGCGACCCGAACGTCGAGATCTCCGGCGTCGTGATCGACTCGCGCCTCGTCTGCGGCGGCGAGCTGTTCGTGCCGATCGTTGCCGAGCGCGACGGCCACCAGTTCATTGGAGCCGCGGTGCACGCGGGGGCGTCCCTGGTGTTGACGAGCCGACGTGACCTGGACACGATCGCATCCGCCATCGCGGTCGACGACACGTCGGCCGCGCTGCTCGACCTCGGCCGCTACGTCCGCACCCGTCTGCCCGATCGTGTCGTCGGGATCACGGGCTCGGTCGGCAAGACGTCGGTCAAGGATCTCACTGCGGCCGCGTTGCGCGCAGGTCTCGGCGTCGATGCCGTGCAGGCCAGCCCGCGCTCGTTCAACAACGAGCTCGGTGTGCCCCTCACCCTGGCCAACGCGCCGGACGAGGTCGAGGCCGTGGTGGTGGAGATGGGGGCGCGTGGTCGCGGTCACATCGCGATGCTGTGCGACGTCGCGCACCCCACCATCGGGATCGTCACCACGGTCGCGCTCGCGCACGCAGAGATGTTCGGAACGATCGACGAGGTGGCGGCGGCCAAGGGCGAGCTGGTGGCGGCGTTGCCCTCATCGGGCACCGCGGTGCTCAACGGCGATCACCCGCTCGTCGCGGCGATGGCCAACCGAACCGCGGCACGCGTCGTGACGTTCGGCGTCGACTCGCCCGGCATCGATGTCACCGCGTCGGCGATCTCGATCGACGACGAGCTGCGCGCCTCATTCCGCTTGCATTCGCCGTGGGGCGGGGCGGACGTGCGACTCGCGGTTCGGGGCGTGCACCAGGTGATGAACGCGCTCGCGGCCGCGACCGGCGCGATGGCGTGCGGCGTGGAGCCCGAGCTCGTCGCGAGCGGATTGAACACGGCAGTGCTCTCGCCGTGGCGGATGGAGCTCGAGCGAGCGGCGTCGGGCGCCCTCGTGTTGAACGACGCGTACAACGCGAACCCCACGTCGATGGACGCGGCCCTCGGGTCGCTCGCCGCGCTGCCGGCGCAGCGTCGGATCGCCGTGGTCGGCCTCATGGCGGAGCTCGGTCCCGATGGTCCTCGCGCTCACCGACGTGTCGCGGCGCACGCGGCAACGGAAGGCATCGAGCTGATCGCGGTCGATGTCGACCTGTACGGCGTCGAGCCCGTGGCAGGTGTGCAGGGAGCGCTGCGGGCCCTCGCGGCGCGAGGAGCCCCCGCGGCCGGTGATGCGATTCTCGTCAAGGGAAGCCGAGTCGCGGGGCTCGAACGAGTTGCTACCGCGCTGCTTCGACCGGAGGGCTCGCCGAGCTGAGCGCGTCCGCCACCGCCGGGTGCGTGATCGCGCCGGCGCGGGTGTTGAGGCCATGTGCGAGTGCGGGGTCGTCGTGCAGCGCACGATCGAGTCCCTTCGTCGCGAGGTCGAGAAGGTAGGGGAGCGTCGCGTTCGTGAGCGCGTAGGTCGACGTGTGCGGAACCGCTCCCGGGATGTTGCCGACGGCATAGTGAATGACCCCGGCGCGCACATAGACGGGATCGGTGTGCGTGGTCTCGTGGATGCCTTCGATGCATCCGCCTTGATCGATCGCGACGTCGACCACGACCGAGCCGGCGCGCATGGACGCGATCATCGACTCGGTCACGACAGTCGGCGCGCGACCGCCGGGAACGAGCACCGCGCCGATGAGCAGGTCGGCCTCCGCCACCGCACGCTCGACGGCGCCGCGGTTCGACGCGAGGGTCATGATCCGGCCCTTGTGGATCTGGTCGACCCATCGCAGCCGATCGAGGTTCTTGTCGAGGAGGACGACCTCCGCTTCCATTCCCGCCGCGATCCACGCCGCGTTCCAACCGACGTTCCCGGCACCGAGCACCACCACGCGTCCGGGCCGTACCCCGGGCGCGCCACCGAGCAGCACACCGCGCCCGCCGTTCTCCTTCTCGAGATAGTGCGCGCCCACCTGGGTGGCAAGGCGACCCGCGACCTCACTCATCGGCGCGAGGAGTGGGAGTGGGCCCGGCCCGGTGTCCGTGTCGAGTTGCACGGTCTCGTACGCGACGGCGGTTGTCCCGGCATCGAGGAGCGCCTTGGCCACCTCGGGATACGCCGCGAGGTGCAAATAGGTGAACAGCACGAGGTCGGGCCGCAGGTACGCGTACTCCGCCTCCTGGGGCTCCTTGACCTTGCAGACGAGGTCGGCGCGCGACCACACCGCCTCGGCGGCCTGCGCCGGATTGCTTCCGCCGACGACTTCTGCACCGGCTCGCTCGTACTCGCGGTCGTCGATGGCAGCGCCCGCCCCGGCACCGGTCTGCACGAGCACGACCACGTCGTGGTGGACGAGCTCCCGCACGCCATCGGGTGTGATCGCGACCCGGTGCTCGCTGTTCTTGACCTCTGTCGGCACCCCGACCGTCAACACGCCACGACCCTCGAGAGCACGTCTCGGAGCACATCCTCCATCTCGGCGAACTGGTCGGGCCCGCAGGTGAGCACGGGGGCGAGCTGCACGACGGGGTCGACGCGGTCGTCGACTCGGCAGATGAGGCCGGCGTCGAACAGCTTCGGTGCGATCGTCCCGCGGACGAGTGACTCGCGTTCCGCCGTGGTGAAGCGCACCGAGGGATCGTCGGCGTCCTTCACCAGCTCGAGTGCGAGGAAGTAGCCCTCGCCGCGGACGTCGCCGACGATCGGGAGGTCGGTCAGCGACTCGAGCCGCTGGCGGAGATCGGCCGCATTGGCGCGAACGTGATCGATCAGGTGCTCGCGCTCGAACACGTCGAGGTTGGCGAGCGCCACCGCGCAGCTGACGGGGTGGCCGGCAAAGGTGATGCCGTGGGCGAAGCTGGCGGTTCCCGCGCCCGGGCCCATGAAGGGTTCCGCGAGGCGGTCGTGCACGAGTACGCCACCCAGTGGCGCGTAGCCCGACGTCACACCTTTCGCGAATGTGAGCATGTCGGGCTGCACGTCGTACAGGTCGCACGCGAAGTAGCTGCCGAGGCGACCGAACGCGCAGATCACCTCGTCGCACACGAGCAGCACGCCGTGGCGATCGCAGATCTCGCGAACTCGCGCGAAGTAGCCCGGCGGAGGCGGAAGGCAGCCGCCGGTGTTCTGCACGGGTTCGAGGAACACGGCGGCAACCGTCTCCGGTCCCGCGGTGATGATCGCCTGCTCGATCGCGTCGGCACACGCGGCCGAGAAGCGCTCGTCGTCGGCGTCGACCTCCGGGCCGAACGGCGATCGGAACCGGTTGGTGTTCGTGACGTGCACCGTGCCGGGCACGAGCGGCTCGAACTGCGTCTTGATGGCGGCAAGCCCGGTGATCGACAACGCCCCCATCGTTGTGCCGTGGTACGCGAGGTTGCGCGAGATCACCTTGTGCCGCAGCGGCTCCCCGATCGCGCGGAAGTAGGCACGCGCGAGCTTCCAGGCGGACTCGACCGCCTCCGACCCACCGCTCGTGAAGAACACCCGATTGAGGTCGGGAGGTGCCATCTCGGCGAGTCGAGTCGCCAGGTCGATGGCGGTCGGGTGCGCGGCGGACCAGATCGGGTAGTACGCGAGCTGTTCGCCCTGCCGAGCGCCGGCGGCCGCGATGTCGGCGCGCCCGTGACCGACCTGCACGGTGAACAGCCCCGAAAGCCCGTCGAGATAGCGCTTGCCGGACGCGTCGTAGAGGTAGGGGCCCTCGCCGCGCACGAACACGGGGACTTCCTTGCCCTGATCGACGAACGCCCCCATCCGTGAGAAGTGCAACCAGAGGTGCTGTTTTGCCTTGGCCTGGAGATCGTCGGGCACGCTGGCATCATGCCCGCCCGCGTCACACGTCGCTCTTTTCTCGTGGGCGCGGTCGCGGCGGCTGGCGCGTGCAGCACACGATCCCGGGCCGGTGGGCAGCGCGCAACGATCGCGATCGCGAACCATCCCGTCTACATCGACTCCGAGACGAACGCGGGCTTCACGGCGTCGACGGGGATCGCCGTCGAGTACCACGAGGAGATCACCGACGACGATGCCTGGTTGCGGTCGGTGACGCCAGAGTTGACGCGCGGTCGGTCGATCGACCGCGATGTCGTGATCGCGAGCGACTGGGTGGCCGACCGCATCGCACGTAAAGGCTGGCTGCGAGCGGAGGTGGAATGGGCGTCGGGTATGGCTGGCATCGCCTTCGACCCCAAGCGCGTCGACACGCCGATCACGCGTGCGGCCCAGCTCTTCCGGCCCGCGCTTCGAGGCAAGGTGTCGCTTCCGCTCGACATGCGGATGGCGCTCGGACTCGCGCTGCTGACCGACGGCGTCGATCCTGCCACCGTGACTGTCGAGGAGGCACGGGTGACGGCCGGTCATCTGGCCAACTCGGTGCGGCTCGGCCAGGTGTCGCTCGATGCAGTGCCGCGCGACCGTCTGGTCGCCGGCACGGCAACTGCTGGAGTGGTGCGCGCGAGTGATGTCGTCGGCACCGATCTCACGTTCGTCGTGCCGGAGGAGGGCGGCATGCTCTTCACTGACGTCGCGCTCATTCCGACCGCAGCCGCGCATCTCGATGGAGCCGACGCGTACTTGCAGTACGTGAGCGAGCCGGTCCACGCCGCGGGCCGTTTTCGCCAGCTGCCGGCCATGTGGTCGGATCAGCGGATCGGCGATGTGCTCCGCGACGATGCCCCCGCCGTGCTTGCCGATCCTCGACGGAACCCGCCGGCCGCGACGCGGGCGCGTCTACATCGGTTCCGCTTGCTCGAGGAGACCGACGAGACGGCGTTCCGCGCGCTCATGTCCTCGGTGGCGCGTGGCGGCGCGTAGGTTGCCGGCCATGGCCAGTGGGTCGACGAACACCGCCCGGGTTGCACTCGCGCCGGAGGGAACTCGCACGTGGCTCGCTGACGCGATCCGCGCCGGAGGCGGCGAGGTCGTGGGGGCGGCCGACGCAGACGCGCTGGTGTGGGCCGAGCCGGCGAAGGCGGCCGAGCTTGGTGAGCTCCTCCGCGGCGACGCTCGCGGCGTCAAGTGGGTGCAGCTGCCGTGGGCCGGCATCGAGCCGTACGTCGAGGTCATCGCCGCCGCGAGCGATCTGACCTGGACGTGCGCGAAGGGCGTCTACGCGGGACCGGTGGCGGAGCACGCGCTCGCATTGCTTCTGGCGGGCCTTCGCAACGTCGGCCCGTACACCCGCGAGTCGACGTGGAGCGGGCCGGCGGGCACCAATCTGCTCCACGGCAAGGTCGTCGTCGTCGGGGGCGGCGGAATCACCGACTGGTTGCTGCGGCTGCTCGAGCCGTTCGACGCGGACGTGACCGTGATCCGCAGGAACCCGAACACCGCCCGCCGCACGACGCGGGTCACCGAGCTTCCGGTGGCACAACTCGACGAGGCCCTCGAGGGCGCGATCGGTGTCGTGCTCGCGCTCGCGTTGACGCCCGAGACCGAAGGCATCATCGGCCGATCGGAGCTCGAGCGGATGAGCCCGCGCGGTTGGATCGTGAACGTGGCCCGGGGCAAGCACATCAAGACGGCAGAGCTCGTCGAGGTGTTGCGGGAGGGGACGATCGGCGGCGCCGCGCTCGACGTGACGGATCCGGAGCCATTGCCCGACGGCCACCCGCTGTGGACCCTGCCGAACTGCATCATCACGCCCCACGTCGGCAACACGCCGGAGATGGCGCTGCCGCTGCTCGCGGACCGCATCACCGAGAACGTCCGCCGTTGGCGCGCCGGCGACGAGCTGCTCGGCCTCGTCGATGCCGCCGCCGGCTACTGACGGACGGGATCGAACAGGACGCCCGGATTCAGCACCGCGGCGGGATCGAGGGTCTGCTTTGCTGCGATCAGCGCCGCCGCGAACGGGTCGGGACGCTGGCGGTCGTACCAGGGCCGGTGGTCGCGTCCGACGGCGTGATGGTGCGTGATGGTGCCCCCGTGCGCGAGCACGGCTTCGGATGCCGCGGCCTTCACCTCGGCCCACATCTCGAGCTCGGATCCGAAGCGACCCGGCGCGGTGACCGAGAAGTACGGCGCGGGCCCGTCGGGGTAGACGTGCGTGAACCGGCAGGTGACCCAACCGCCGCCGCAGATCTCGGTGAGTGCCTTCTCGACCGCGCTCGTCGCGCCGGCGTGCAGGTCGGGGAACTGCGACCACGTGCATGCCGTCTCGAACGTCTCGACGATCGCGGCCATCGACACCAATGCGTCGCGCCCGTACGGCGCCCGTAGGAACGAGCTCCGCCATGCGCCCGCAGCGCCTTCGCTGCCGGCGGAACGACCCTCGTCGGGTCCACTGCTGCGGACACCCTCGGGCACGTGCCCGCCGTGATCGCGGCACAGCTCGACGGCGCGCTCGATCCACGCGTCAACGGGATGATCGGCCGACTCGAAGCCCAGCACGAGCAGCGCGCTGCCGTCGTCGACACCGGCCGCGATCATCGCCTCGGTCGCGTCGAGCAGTCGACAGTTCGTCGGGAACAGCCCCGACTGCGCAACCGCTCGGGTCGCGTCCACTGCAGCTGCGTAGTCGGTGAACCGTACGGCTGCGGACGCCTTGAAGCGCACGCGATCCTGCACCCGCATCCACGCCTCGGTGATCACGCCGAGCGTGCCCTCTGATCCGAGCGCGAGCCGATCCGGTGAAGGCCCTGCGCCCGAACCCGGCAGCCGGCGCGACTCGATCACGCCCGCAGGCGTGACCATGCGGATCGACTCCACCAGATCGTCGATGTGGGTGTACACGCTGGCGTAGTGGCCTCCCGATCGGGTGGCGAGCCAGCCGCCGAGGGTCGAGAACTCGAACGACTGGGGGAAGTGCCGGAGGGTGTAGCCGTGGGGACGGAGCT
Source organism: Acidimicrobiales bacterium (assembly GCA_035937605.1). GTDB lineage: Bacteria > Actinomycetota > Acidimicrobiia > Acidimicrobiales > JACDCH01 > DASUCS01. The sequence continues at coordinate 22,782 of DASZHU010000300.1, forward strand.
GCTCCTCGAGCACCGGACCCAGGGCGCCGCCCTGGATGCGCGCGGCGCGCGACACGGAGTCAACCTCGAGCACGCGGTCGAGTTGCATGAGGTCGATGCAGGCGACGCCCGTGTAGTCGTCGCCGACGAGCCCGGCCTCGACGCCGCCGACGACCGACGATCCGCCGCCGTAGGGGATCGCGGCGATGTTGGCGCCGGCACACCAGTCGAGCAGCGCGATCACGTCGCGCTCGTCTTTCGGAAACGCGACGACGTCGGGCGGTGCGGGCACCTCACCACGGAACCCGCGAACGACGTCCCGATATGACTTGCCGTAGCTGTGTCCCGCCCGATCGCGCGTCGCGGTCGAGCACAGCCCGGCGAGCGCGGTCGGTGGAGCGACCCTTG